>JBKOXV010000154.1:0-7333 GCA_046725105.1 bacterium
GTGCCCGGCCCGGTCTTCGATCCGCGCCCCGACCCGACGGCCCGACGCGTCGCCTATGTGAGCGGAGCCACGCTGCGGCTGGCCGAGCTCGACGGCCGATCCCGCCCGCTCGCCGGCGATCCGGACGACCCCGACGTGTCGTGGGGCTCGGCCGAGTTCATCGCCGCCGAGGAGATCGGACGGTCACGCGGCTTCTGGTGGGCGCCCGATGGTGAGCGCCTCGCCGTGGCCCGCGTCGACACGTCGCCGGTGCGCCGCTGGTGGATCGGCGATCCGGCTCAGCCGTCGACGACGCCCACCGAGATCGCCTATCCGGCCGCCGGAACCGACAACGCCCTCGTGACGCTCCACGTGATCGGGCTCGACGGGTCACGCGTCGACGTGGAGTGGGATCGCCAGCAATTTCCGTACCTCACTGCAGTGCGATGGGACGAGCCGGACGGGCTGCTCATCACCGTCCAGTCGCGTGACCAGCGACGCCTCGAGGTACTCGCCGTCGACACGGCTTCGGGTCTGACGAAGTCGGTGTACCTCGACGCCGATGAGGCGTGGGTCGACGTCGTACCCGGCACACCGGCACGCCTGTCGGGAGGACGGCTCGTGATGGCGGCCGACCGCAACGGGGTGCGGCGACTCTTGGTCGACGGGAACGCCGTCTCATCACCCGACCTCCAGGTCCGCTCGGTAGTGAGCGCCAATGGCAGCGCGGTGGTGTTCACGGGCAACGCCGTCGACGACCCGACCGAACAGCACGTGTGGCGCTGGACCGACACCGACGGTGTGTCGCGCCTGACCTTCGTGCCCGGCGTGCACGGCGCCGACGCCGGCGGCTCGACCGTCGTCGTGCGGTCGGCCGGGCTCGGCCACGACGGCAGCCGCACCTGGGTGGTCGGCGGCGGCGACATCGCTTCCTATGCGGAGACGCCCTTGGTGCGGCCGAACGTCACGTTGTCTCGCGGCGGGACGAGCCGGCTGGCGACGGCCGTCCTGGTGCCCGCCGGCGCTGAGGCCGACATCCGCCTGCCCGTGCTGCTCGACCCCTACGGCGGCCCGCACGCCCAACGGGTGATGGCAGCGCGCGACCAGTACCTGACGTCGCAGTGGTTCGCCGATCAGGGGTTCGCGGTCGTGGTGATCGACGGGCGGGGCACGCCGGGGCGCGGCTCGGCGTGGGAGCGGGCCGTCCACCTCGACCTCGCCGGTCCGGTGCTCGACGACCAGGTGGCTGGCCTCGAGGCCGCCGCCGAGGCCGACGGCCGCCTCGACCTGACGCGGGTCGCCATCCGGGGGTGGAGCTTCGGCGGTTATCTCGCCGCCCTGGCTGTGCTGCGCCGGCCCGATGTCTTCCACGCCGCCGTCGCCGGCGCCCCCGTCACCGAGTGGCGGCTGTACGACACGCACTACACCGAGCGCTACCTGGGCGACCCGAACGCCGACCCCGGCCCGTACGACCGGTCGTCGCTCCTCGCCGACGCCCACCGCCTCGGACGGCCGCTGCTGCTGGTGCACGGGCTGGCCGACGACAACGTCGTGGCCGCCCACACGCTGCAGTTGTCGGCGGCCCTCCTCGCCGCCGGCCGTCCCCACCAGGTGCTGCCGCTGTCCGGCGTCACCCATATGACGCCGCAGGAAGTTGTCGCCGAGAACCTGCTGCTGCTGCAGCTCGACTTCCTGCGCACCGCCCTCGGTCTCACGGTGGCACCTCAACGGCCGCCGACGTGACGTTTTTGCACCTCAGCGGTCGAAAAGCGTCACATCGACGAGGGTGCTGGGGAGAGCCCGTCGCCGGGCCGACTCTGCCGAGCGGCCCCTCGGCGGGACGGATTGCCCGAGCGGTGCGAGTCGGCGCCGAAGGCGCCGCATCAACTCAGTGCAACTGCTCGGTGAGGTAGTTCTCCACGCCGATCTGGCGGATGGCCTCGAGCTGGGTCTCGAGCCAGTCGGCGTGCTCCTCCTCGTCGACGAGCATGGCGGCCACCAGCTCACGGCTGCCGTTGTCGCCGACCCGCACGCAGGTGGCGATCGCGTCGTTCAGCCGCTTGATCGACTCGCGTTCGGTGTCGAGGTCGAGCCGGAACTGCTCGAGCACGGTCTCGCCCACCTTCACCGAGTACAGCCGCTGGAAGTTCGGCATCCCCTCCAGGTACAGGATCCGGTCGGCGAGCTCCTCGACGTGCTTCATCTCGTCGATCGACTCGGCGCGGATCTTCTCGGCCAGCCGCTCGTAACCCCAGTGCTGGCACAGCTTGGCGTGGGCGAAGTACTGGTTGACGGCGGTGAGCTCGGAGGTGAGCACGTCGTTGAGCAGCTCGAGGACGGCGGGATCACCTTGCATGCGAGCGACCCTATCTTCGTCGCCGTCCTCCGCTTCGCTTCGGCCGGCTCCTACTCGCTCCGCTCGGCAATCGGTTCTCCTGCGGCCCGGCGACGCACGGCAAAGCCGGACGCCGCCGCTCAGGCGGGGACGGCAACGAGCCGGCTGCTGCCGGCGCCGGCGACGAGCGACTCGACGGCCGGCAAGCACCCGCCGCACCGGGTGGCGGCCCCGCAGCGCTCCTGGACCTCGGCGACACTGCAAGCGCCCGCCTCGATCTCGGCCACGACCCGTCGGTCGGACACGAGGCGGCAGTGGCAGATGAGCGCCATCGGTTGTAAGGGTACCCGAACATCCCTCGGTCACCAAACCTGGCGCCTCACGGACGGCGGGCCACCAAGATCCGGTCGTGGCCGCCCAAGTCGGCGCGGACGTCGATGTCGGTCAGGCCCGCGGCAGCCGCCACGGCGGCAACACGTTCCCCCTGGCCAGCGCCGATCTCGAGCACGACGAAGCCGCCGGGCCGCAGCCACGGCGGCGCGCCTGCCACCAGCACCCGGATGGCCGCCAACCCGTCCGGGCCCGCGAACAGCGCACCGGGAGGCTCCCACCGCACGACCGAGTCGTCGACGTCTCCGCCGTCAGGAACGTACGGGGGATTCGATACCAGCACGTCGAGAGAGCCGGCCAGGTCCGGCGGCAACGCTGCGAACCAGTCGCCGGCCGCCAGGCGCACGTTGGCCCCGGCTCGCCCCAACCCGGCCAGGTTGGCTCGGGCGACGTCGAGGGCGTCGAGCGACACGTCGGTGGCCCAGATCGTGGTGCCCGCCAGCGGCAACTCGTCGGCCAGGGCCAGGGCGATGGCTCCCGATCCGGTACCGAGGTCGGCCAGGACGACGGGCGGCGGCAACGAGCGGGCCGCCTCCAGCGCCGTCTCGACGACGAGCTCGGTCTCTGGCCGCGGGATCAGCACCCGTCGGTCCACCATCAGGTCGAGGTGCCGGAACCCCCACGACCCGAGCACGTACTGCACGGGCTCACCGGCCTTCCGCCGGGCCACCATGGCGTCGAGGTGGGCGACGGTACGCATCGTCGCAAGGTCATCGAGAGCGGTCAGCCATTCGGCGTCCTCGCGTCCCGACGCCCGCTGGCACAGCCAGCGCGCCTCCACCGCCGCCTCCGGCGTCCCACCCAGCGCCGCGGTGGCTTCCACCCACAGCTGGCGCCACGTCGCCGTGGCCGCCGCCGTCACGACCCGGTGGCGGCGAGCTGGCGGGCCCGCTCGTCGGCGCCCAACGCGTCGACGAGCTCGTCGAGATCGCCGGCGAGCACGTCCTGCAAGCGGTTGAGCGTGAGGCCGATGCGATGGTCGGTGACGCGGTTCTGCTTGTAGTTGTACGTCCGGATCTTCTCGCTGCGCCCGCCCCCGCCGACCTGGGCCCGCCGTTCGGCCGCCACCGATGCGGCCTGGCGGTCCTGCTCCAGTTTCAGCAGCCGGGCCCGCAGCACCTGCATGGCCCGCGCCCGGTTCTGCAGCTGGCTGCGCTCGTCCTGCATGGCGACGACGATGCCGGTCGGCTTGTGGGTGATGCGCACCGCCGAGTCGGTGGTGTTCACGCTCTGGCCGCCCGGACCCGACGAGCGGTATACGTCGATCTGGAGGTCGTTGGGGTCGATGGCGACGTCGACCTCGTCGGCCTCGGGCAAGACCGTGACCGTGGCCGACGACGTGTGGACGCGGCCCTGGCTCTCCGTCACCGGCACCCGCTGCACGCGGTGTGGTCCGCCTTCGAACTTGAGGTGGCTCCACGCGTCGTCGCCCTTCACGACGAACGTCACCTGGTTGAACCCGCCCATGTCGGACGGATCGGCCGACAGCAGCTCTGTGCGCCACCCCATCCGCACGGCGTAGGCCTGGTACATGTCGTAGAGGTCGCGGGCGAACAGGTTGGCCTCCTCCCCGCCTTCGGCCCCCCGGATCTCGACGATGACGTTCTTGCCGGCGTTGGGATCGCGCGGCAGCAGCAACAGCTTCAGCTCGTCTTCGAGGCGGGCCAGGTCGGCCTCGGCTTCCGAGACCTCGAGGCGGGCCAGCTCCCGTTCGTCGCCGCTGGCGTCGACGAGGAGCTCCTTGGCCGTGGCGAGGTCGTCCTCCCGGCCCCGGTACTCACGGTACGCCGACACCACGGCGCCGAGCTCCTTGTAACGGCGGTTCAGATCGCGCAGCTGGGCCAGATCGGAGACGATGGCAGGGTCGGCGAGGCGCGCCTCGATGGCGCGGTACTCGTCCTCCAGACCGGCCAATCGTTCGATCACGTCGACCCAGGCTAGGGGTGTGGGATGCTTGCCCGGCGATGACGATGGGGCTGGAGGGGACATCGTGGGTGCTCGACGTCGCCGCTCTCGGCCTGGTCGGCGGGGAGGGCGCACCCACGGTCGAGTTCCGAGACGGCACGGTCACCGGCTCGACGGGATGCAACCGTTACACCGGCCGCTTCACCAAGGCCCGCTCGAAGCTGTCGTTCGGCTCGATTGCCACGACCCGGCGGGCGGGAAGCCCGGCGGCGATGGCGGTCGAGCGCGAGTACCTCGCCCGCCTCGAGCAGGTGGCGTCGTTCCGACTCACGCCTGACACCTTGACGCTGCTCGATGCGGACGGCGCCACCGTGCTGAGCTTCGCCGTCTCGCGCCAGACGATCGCGGGCTCCTGGGAGATCACCGGCTACCTGATGGTCTCGGGTCACGGCTTCTCGAGCACGGTGATCGACACCGCGCCCTCGGCCGTGTTCGGCTCCGACGGATCGGTGTCCGGCGGTACGGGATGCAACACCTATCGCGGCGGCTACGAGGTCGACGGCGCCACCATCTCCATCGGTCCCCTGCGCACGACGCACGTGGCGTGCCCGCCCCAGCTCGCCGAGCAGGAGGCAGGCATCCTGAAAGCTCTCCAGACGGCCGCCGGCTTCACCCTGGCGCCCGGCACGGCCACGCTGTTGAACGGCGACGGCCAGCTCGTGCTCAGCCTGGCTGCCGCGTAGCGCTCGCACCGAGCGCCGCACCCAACCGACCCGCCTCGGTGGCGGCCTGGGCTCGACCGGCCTCGAGGGCGGGCCGGCGCCGAGCCGGATCGAGCGGGTTGGGGCCGATGGCAGCAAGGGACGCGCCGTCGGCCACGATCACCACCGTCTCCACGTCGGGCCCCAGGGCGGCCAGCTCACGATCGAGCTGCTCCTGCCCCGGCTCGACGAGCGCCATCGGCACGAGCACGACCACGAGCCCGGCGCCCACGGCCAGGTCGGCATTGGTGAGTGACCGAGCGCCACCGTCGACGTAACGCTCGCCGTGGATGGTGACAGGCGGCCACACCCCCGGAACGGCACAGCTGGCGGCGACGGCGTCGACCAGCGCCACGCCCGAGTGACGGTCGAAGGAGACCAGGGCGCCCGTCCTGGCGTCGACGGCGGTGAGGCGCAGTGGCTGATCGGGCCATTCGTGCACCGGCAGCCGGGCCTCGATGACGGCCCGCCGCTCCTCCTCCGGCACGGTGTCGGCTTCGAGCGCCATCCGGCCGATGCGGGCACACGCCTCTGTGGCGTCGGCCGCTCCGGCGACGAGTTCAGCCAGCTGGGCGCGGAACGTCTCGACGTCGAGCGTGACGGCGATCTCCTTCGACACCGGATCGAGCTGGGCCGCCACCGCCTCATCCAGGCAGCCTGTCGCCAGCTGGGTGCCCACGGTGGCACCGGCCGACGTCCCGATGATGAGGTCGACGTCACCGAGCAGCACGCCGTGCTGGTGCACGCCGTCGATGAACCCGAGCTCCCACGCGATCCCGGCCACCCCGCCGCCGCCGAGGACGAGTGCCGTGGTCGAGTCGTTCTCCATGAAGGGACCGTAGTTCGAAAGGGATGCCGGCCCGCCGGTGCCCTTCGACACGGAACGAACGAGGCAAACGGCACAGACGCGGGCCGGGCATCAGCGGACGATGTCGCCGTCTTCTCCCACCCAAGGAGCTCGCCATGACCCGCCGCACCCGCACCCTCGTCCTCGCCGTGGCATCCGTCGGCATCACGGCCGGCGCCCTGGCCGGAGCCGTCCAGGCCCAGGCCGACGGCGTCGACCGCTATCAGGTGACGGCACGAGAGCTGGCCCCCATCGCCCAGTGGGCCAACCAGCAAGGCCTCGCCGGCTTGTCCCCCGCCTCGCTGCGACCGGTGAGCCGGCCCCTGGACGGTCCGACCTCGGCGGCACCCGTGTCGTCGTCGGTCCCGGTGACGAGGTACGCCCGCGACGTCTTCGCCGACATTCCCGCCCGGGCGTCGCAGTACCCGCGCGACGTCTTCGCCGCCATCCGCTAGACGGTCACGACCTCCGCCGGCTGGCGTAGGCGGGCCGCCAGCGCTCGGGTGACGGGGTGATCGTCGCGTGGTGGCACCGCGATCACGAGACGGGCGTCGGGCCGGAACGAGGCGGCGTGGGCGTCGGCGGCGAACGGCACGACATCGAGGTCGATGCCGACCGAGCACACGACGACGAGGGGGCGGCCGATGTCGTCCACTCCCGTCGCGACGCAGGGCACCGGGTCCTTCAGGTTGGGCCGCGGCACCGGCGGTGGCGCCGCCGACAACATCAGCGCGCCGACGAGCGACGGGTCGTCGAGCAGCCGGGAGCGCAACAGCCGCTCGGCGCCCAGGCGATTCAGGGGGTGGCCGGGAGCACCGGGCCGGCGGTGTTCGGCCACGGCCGCCACCACGCCGGCCAGCGCCTCGACCGGCGGCACGTCGCCGTGGACGAGCTGGAAGGCCTCACGGTCATGGGCGCCGACGCCGACCTCCAGCCGGGCCGCGCCGGTGTCGGCGTCGACCACGACCCGGCACACCTCCAGGCCGGCGACCTCGCCGGCGAGCACGCCATGTTCGAGCACGGGCGCCGCTCCGGCCGCCTCTATCAACGGGACCAACGCCATGGCCGCCTCGGCCAGCGGAGGCGGGGGCGGAGGCGGCAGCGGTATGGGGACAG
>JBKOXV010000038.1:0-9700 GCA_046725105.1 bacterium
ACATCCAAGGTTCGGGCTACAAGACGTTGAGCGAAGGGCAGCGCGTCGAGTTCGACGTGGCGCCTGGGCGCAAGGGTGAAGAGGCGCAGAACGTCAGGGTCGTCTGACGGCGGCCGCCGGCGGTCGGGGCGCCCAGGGAGAGCAGCAGGATCGTTCCATTCGGGCCCGGCCCGTTTCTGACGATGACGGTCTCCGGCGGTTGCTGGAGGTGGTGCGCGACGGCGATCTCGCTGACGTGCCCCTGGACAACGAGATGCTCGCCGCCGCGCTCGACTTGACGTTGCCTTCGGTGGCGCTCGCCGTCCGGGAGGCCAAGGCGCGGTCGTTCATCTGGGGTATTCCCAGTGGTCGCCAACCGGGACCGTGGTTCACGGACCTCGAAGTGACCGTCCAAGGCCAGCGCTTCCTGACGAATCGAGCCGTCTCATGAGCACAAGTCGAACCGAGCGTTTGAGGCAGATGCACGAGCGGCGCCTCCTGTGGAAGCCGATTCCTCGCTGCGCCGAATGCGGACGCGCCCTGACGACCGTCGTGGAGGGGAGAGCACCCTGTGAGCGCTGTCTCACCGTGGCCGGCACCGTCGTCGCCGATACCTCGGCCGCCGTCGCGGCGACGTTCGCGGCGGCCGTGGCCGATCCGGAGCTCCTCGTGGAGCAGACGCGCGCCATACCGTCGATCTGGGACGCTCGGCTGCGACCGGGCGGCGTCACCGTCCGGGTCGCGTCCGGATCGGCGCGAGGGCAGCGGGGTTGGTCGGTGCTCAGTCTGGCGCCGGCGTTCGGAGCCGACACCGAGCGCTTTGCCGTTGCGGCCTCGGCCGTCGGCGAAGCCGTGCGTGTCGTGCTGGCCGCCGTGGCGCCCTCGGCGCGCGTGGTCGATCTGCGCAACGGCCGCACGCTCGTCGTCACCGCCGCCTGATCATCGGGCGCCACTCAGTAGTGGAAGAGGCCGGTCGTCATACTCGCGGGGTGGAGTTGGTCGAAGGCTCGGAAGGTCAGCGGGACCGCGGCGCCGACTTCGAGGTCGGTGACGTCGACGATCGTGCCGTCGGGGGAGCCGTCGCCGCGTATCGAGGTGACGATCCGGAGGCGGGCCAGGGCGTCGTTGACGATGCCGTCGGTGCCGATGGCGAGTAACGGCCCGAGCTGGGACAGCGAGCGGACCAGGCCGTCGGTGGTGTAGGCCTGGGGCGGGTCCTCGCTGAGGCCGGGAGCGACGGCCAAGGCACGGAAGTCAGCCAGCGACAACACCTGGTCCTCGTCGTCGCGCCCGCGCCACGAGCCGTCGAGGCTGTCGAGGACGGTCTCCGTCGAGAGTGTCATCGGTAGGGGTACGCAACCGGATCACCGGGTTCGGAGCCCGTCCGACACGACAAGAACGCTGCTTGTCGGCGAACCGAGCGGTTTTCGCAGCGTTGTACCGACAGGAACGGTTGGGTCACGCCGGATGACCGGGCTCGAGACCGGGTAACGCGCCGGCATGGATCCCACGCCACAGCACGGATCGCACGCTCCCGGCGGGTCGCATCGCCACGCCGATGTGGATGACGAGTTGATGGCCGACGACCTGGACCTCACTCCCGACCGCGACGAGATCGACGTACCCGGCGAGACGATGCCGGAGGACCTGATCGAGCGATCGGAGCTGGCCGTCCATCTCCGGCCCGGCGTCTTTCCGGCGTCGCCGGCCGCACTGGTCGAGACGGCCCGAGAGCAGGGTGCGCCGCCCGAGCTGGTGGACCGGCTGCAGCGGCTTCCCGAGGCGGCGTATCACACCGTCCAGGAGGTATGGACGGCGATGGGCGGTCCGACCGAGGCGCGTCGTGCCGGCGCGCCGGCGCCGGAACCGGCGCCCCGGCCCGCCGTGGCGGCTACGCCTGAGCCCGCCGCGCCCCCCTGGGTGGACCGCGCCGCCGAAGGGGCCGGCAAGGTGACCGAGACGGCCGTGCGGGTGATGATCGGCGTCCCGGTCGCCATCCTCAGGTCGGTGACCCGTCGCCTGCATCCTGGCCGCTGAGGGCCGATCCCAGCTACCGGCGGTCCGCGCTGTCGCCGGCGTCCTCGCCGATCGGTCCGAGCGTGTCGGCGGCATAGGCGCCGCGCCGCCCCATAGGCAGAGGCTCGCCCGTGGTCGAGTCCCGACGGGTCTGGCGTTCGAGCTCGGCGTTTATCTCGGCCCCGACGATGATCATCAGCGCCGTGAGCCACAGCCACAGCATCACGACGACGATGGCACCCAGCGTCCCGTACGTCTCGTTGTAGCGCCCGAAGTTGGCGGTGTAGAAGGAGAAGAGCAGCGAGACCACGATGAAGCCCACGGTGGCGAAGATGGCGCCCGGCGTCGTCCAGGACAGTTTCGGATTCTGGCGATCCGGCGCGTACCGGTAGAGCAGCGCCAGCGCGCCCAGCATGCCGAACAGCAAGACGACCCACCGCAGCACACTGACGAGGATCCGCGCCCCGACGCCGAGGCCCGTCTTGGCCAGTGCCGCCGGCAGGATCGCGATCATCCCGAAGGCCAGGACAAGGAACACGACCGCGCCCAGGGTCAGCCCGAGCGACATCGCCCGCACCCGGATGAATCCTCTGGTCTCGTGCTCGTCGTAGGCGAGATTGACGGCGCCGATGAGGTGCCCCATGCCGCTCGACGCCGACCAGAGCGCCAACGCGATCCCGAGGATCGCGGCCAGAGTTGCGCCCCCGGCCGATCCCCGCACGATCGAGCGCAGCTGCTCCTCGACCAGGTTGCGGACCTCCTCGGGTGCGGCGCCGAGCACGCTCGACACCTGGTCGATCACGGTCGACTCGGTGGCGAACAGGCCGTAGACCGACACGATGGCGACGAGGGCCGGAACGAGTGCGAGCAGGGCGAAGAAGGCCACGCCGCCGGCCAGTAGCGAGACGTCGTCCTCCTTGGACTGCTGCTTGACCCGTGTGGCGACGTCGAGCCAGCCGCGGGGCGGGATCTGGCTGGGGCTCTGGGCGTCTCGTCCGTGATTGAGAGCTCCGGTGGCCACGCTGTCCTCGTACCCCGTGTGATCCCGGGCCAGCCAGGTCGTCTGGTGATGAATCGGCGGGGGCGTCCCGAGGTACGGAAGCTGTCGACAGTCCACCGAGGAAATGGAGAGATCGATGAGCACGGTCGAGGAGTCAGTCGAAGTCCAGGTGCCGCTGCGCACGGCCTACAACCAGTGGACGCAGTTCGAGGAGTTCCCGAAGTTCATGGAGGGCGTGGAGACGGTCGAGCAGTTCGACGACCGCCACCTGCACTGGGTGGCCGCCATCGATGGCGTCCGGCGCGAATGGAACGCCCAGATCGACGAGCAGCACGCCGACGAGCGGGTCGCGTGGCACGCCACCGAGGGTGCGACGAACGCCGGCGTCGTCACGTTCCACCGTATCGACGAGACGACGACGAAGGTGATGCTGCAGCTCGAGTTCGACCCGGAGGGGCTCGTGGAGCAGGCGGGCGACAAGCTGGGCTTCGTGCGGCGCCGGGTGAAGGGCGACCTGAAACGGTTCAAGGACTTCATCGAGACCCGCGGGCGGGAGACGGGGGCGTGGCGGGGCGACGTCGATCACCCCCCGACCCGCTGAGGCCAGGGGCCGAACCGGGGCGGTTCGCCGTCGAGCACGCCGGCGAATCGCCCCGGAGCAGGCTCAGTCCTCGATGACGTGGTGGTAGTCGTAGCGGCCGACGCGTTGGCCGAGGACGGTGCCGGCCGCCTGACCGGCGGCGGACGCTTCCTGTCCGCCAACCGAGCGGTTTTCGCACCGATTCCCGACAGGAACTGGGTAGGGCGAGTCAGAAGGGTTGATCGGCCAGCTCGACGAGCGGGAAGGCGCGGTGGCGACGGGGCGGCACGAGGAAGTTCTGGCGTCGGGTGGTGGTGAGGAACCGCTCGAGGCCCTGGTCGTCGGCCGGGACCCTGTGCGCCTTGGCGAGGTCGACGGCGGCCTGGTTGCGGCGCATGCGAGCGAAGAACTCGGCAGTCGGCACGAAGATCGAGAAGTGCAGCTTGGGCTGGTTCGATCCGTCCGGCACGTCGAAGCTGTCGAAGCCCGGCCCGTCCATCCGGATGTGAATCGGCGTGCCGTCGGCGGCGCGCGACGACCGCTGTAGGGCCGCCAGGTGGCCGAGGCGGTGGTCACGGTTCGGCGTGCCGATGCCTCGAGCGCCGCGGGCGGCGTCGTCGACGCCCTTGAACTCGTTGGGCAGGAAGGCGGGCCCGCCGCCGTCGGTGAACTGGTCGGCGAAGCCGCGGGTGGGCGGAGGCGTGGACCGGAACATGTACTGCACCCGTTCGAGGAACGTCTCATCCTCGTCGCGAGGCTCGTCCGCATCGCCGAGGTAGAACTGGTCGAGGTCCAGGATGACGTGGGAGAGGTGCTGGATCGAGCCGTTGGCGAAGTAGTCGCCTGGCGAGGCGTTGGTGACCCGGGCCGACGAGTTGCCCTGGAACGTGGTGATCGCGGCCGGCCCAGACCCGTCCACATGCTGGTCGGCGAAGCCCATCCACATCGGCGACTGGGGGTGGATCCGGTTGGCGAAGCGGAGTCGGGCGGCGTCGGCGATCCGGCGGGGCATACCCCGCTGCGTGAACATCACCCGGCCCGGATTGAAACGCAAGAGCCCGTCGAACCTCGGTGAGAGCACGGCCCGGTCAGCCAGCACATGGCTGCCGGCCAGCCACGCCTCGACATCGCTCGCCATGCGAAGGCTGTCACTGCGGATCGTGAAGAGCATGTCATTGCGTTCGATCCGTACGGGCGTGTTGAAGCGGAGCTTGGTGACGCCAGGATTGCGAGACGACACGTCCGTGGGGGCGGGCACCGCCTCCTCGAGCACGAACCGTGACGGCGCCTCGGTGAGACGAGGAACGCGGTCGAGCACGATGCGCCGCGGCAGGCGGCGGAAATATGGGATGCCGTACGCCACGAACGTGAACACGCCGTCCGGCGCGAACCGGTACGTGTGCTCGATGGTGTCGAGGGCGTCGGCCAGCACGGCCTGATCGTCCTGCGTCGGCGGGCGGGTGAGCGTGGCCGTCACGAACTTGGTGAACACCGGACCGAAGCGGAAGCGCACGCCTTCGATCGTCTCCACCGGCGCCAGGAAGTCGCCGACGTCGTACTGGATGTCGGGAAGGACTGCTGGCGCCGGCGCGGCCACGCGCTCCAAGGGCCGCACGGCGTCGTCGAGCAACCCGACCGTCGACCCGGCCACACTGACGGCACCGATCCCGGCTAGTACCTCGCGCCGGCTCAGCGGCCCACCACGTGGCCAGCCGGCGTCCCCCCGATCGCCCATGTCCCCCTCGAATCCCCCGGCGCGGCGAGTATCGCGCCTTCGCCGTGACGAGCGCGTTCAGCCCGGCCGGTCTGTCAGCGCGCGTTCAGCTTGTGCGCCCTGCGAACGTGCGGTCGAGCTGCGTTCCACGGTGAGATACGGTTCGTCGCGTCGGGAGACGAGTCGGGGACGAAGAGCCCGGGCCAGGTGATAGTCCGCGGCCCCGCCCACGGCACCACACACGTGGGGGAGTGCACGATGATCACGACACGCACGAGATGGGCGGGCATTGCATCGGCGGCGCTGCTGCTCGCGGCATGTGGCGGCGACAACTCCGGGAGCACGGCCACCACGACGGCGGCCGCCGGCGCGGGCGCAACGACGACTGCGGCCGCCACCACGGCGGCCGGCGCCACGGCCACTTCGGCGCCTGGCGCCACGGCCACCTCGGCGGCGGCGTCGGGCGCCCCGGTCAAGATCGGCGCCCTCACGTCGCTCACAGGCAACTTCGCGCCATGGGGTGTGCAGGTGCGTGACGGCATGAAGCTGGCCGTGGACGAGATCAACGCCGCCGGCGGTGCTGGCGGCCGGAAGCTCGAGCTCGTCGTGAGCGACGACCAGTCGAAGCCCGACGTCGCCACGACCGAGATCCAACGGCTCATCGACGGGGGAGCGGTGGCGGTGGGCGGGACGATCTCGAGCGACGTGGGCCTCGCCACGGCGCGCCTGGCCGAGCAGCAGACCACGCCGCTCTTCCTCGTCAAAGCCGGTTCCGAGAAGATCCTCACGCCAGCCAGCCGCTACACGTTCCGGACCTGCCTGCCGGCGGCGCCCATGGTCGCCGCCCCAATCGCCCAGTACGTCAAGAGCGAGGGCATCACGAAGGTCGGAGCCATCATCGCCGACTACGCCTGGGGCCAGGCCATCCGGGCCGCCCTCGAGAAGGAGATCGGCGCTCTGGGAGGCGTCGAGCTCCAGGTCGAGGTGGCGCCCGTGCCCGAAAAGGACTTCACCACCTATCTGCGCAGCCTGCAGGGCTTCGGGCCGGAGCTGCTCGTGGCCACCGGGCATCCGCCCGGCTCGGGCGCCATCACCGTGCAGTCCAAGGACCTCGGGCTCGACGTGCCGGTGACCGGCGCCTACTCGGTGTGGGAGACGGTGATGTCCGGCGCCGCCGACGCCGCCATCGGCCGGTACGCCGACTTCGACTGTGCCGACTACACGAGTACCCGCTACCAGGACCTGGCCAAGAAGTACCTGGCGGCGTCGGACAACAAGTTCATGGACGATGACGCCGTCGCCGGCTACGGCATCGTGAAGATGGTGGCCCAGGCCGTCGGCGCCGTCGGCGACGACCCCGAGAAGATCGCCACCTACCTGCACGGCCAGACCTTCGATCTCCCCGGGTACTCCTTCAAGGTCAGCTGGACGGCCTGGGGCGAGCTCGCCACGGCCCAGCCGCAATTCACGATCGCCAGCGCGGGACCGGCGCCGGCCGGAGTCAACGACGCTGGGACCTGGTATCCCGAGAAGCTCTTGCTGCCGGAGCCTCTGGCGCCCTACTCGCCGTGAGGTCCTACCGTCACGACCGCGGAGGGACCCGCCATTCTCGAGCTCGCCGACGTCGCCAAGCACTTCGGCGGCCTACCGGCCGTCGCCGGCGTCACCCTACGGATCGAAGAAGGCGAGATCGTCGCCCTCGTCGGTCCCAACGGGGCGGGGAAGAGCACTCTGCTCCGGATGGTGAGCGGGCTCGAGACGCCGACGGGCGGCACGATCACGTTCCGGGACAGGAACATCACCGGCCTGGCGCCGCACCGCGTGCGCCGGATCGGCATCGCCATGGTGGAGCAGACGCCCCGGACGTTCGGATCCATGACGACAGCGACCGATGTGGCAGTCGGCGCCATGTTCGGGAACGCCGACGGCCGGCTGTCCGAACGCGACGCCCTCGGCCGGGCCCGGGAGGCGCTCGGCTTCGTCGGCTTGGGCCGCCGGGCCACCGACCCGGTCGGTGCGCTGAACCTCCACGAGCAGCGGTTCCTGGAGCTGGCGCGGGCTCTGGCCGGCCACCCGAAGCTGCTGCTGGTCGACGAAGTGATGGCCGGGCTGAACGACACCGAGCTGCAGGCGTCGATCGACATCGTGCGTGCTGCCCGCGACCGGCTGGGAATCACGGTGATCTGGGTCGAGCACGTGATGAAGGCGGTGATGAGCCTGGCCGAGCGCGTCGCCGTCTTGGACTTCGGCCGGATCCTGGCCGACGGGCGCCCTCACGACGTGATGCGGGAACCTGCCGTCGTGAACGCCTACCTCGGCGAGGCGGCGGCTCACGATGCTTGAGGTCAGCGGCCTCTCGGCCGGTTACCTCGGTGAGGACGTGGTCCACGACGTGACGTTCACCGTCAACGACGGCGAGGCCGTGGCCGTCATCGGCTCGAACGGGGCCGGCAAGACGACGCTCTTCCGGGCGATCTGCGGGTTGCTGGCTCCATCGAGCGGCGGCGTGTGGTTCGGCGGCCGGTCGATCGCGCGCGCCGGCGCCCACCACATCGCCCGCCGCGGCCTCGCCTATGTACCGGCCGAGCGTCACCTGTTCCCCTGGATGACCGTGAGCGAGAACCTGGCCCTCGGCGCCTACCCGCGTCACCCCGATCGGGACCGACTGGCACTGGTGCTCGAGCTCTTTCCCCAGCTGGGTCAGCGCCGGCGCCAGCGGGCCGGCATCCTGAGCGGCGGCCAGCAGCAGATGCTGGCCGTCGGGCGGGCGTTGATGTCCGAGCCACGGCTCCTGATGCTCGACGAGCCGACGACGGGCCTGGCGCCGAAGCTCGCCGCCGAGGCGTACGGCGCGCTGGCGCGGCTGCGGGAGCAGGGAGTGGCGATGCTCGTCGCCGAGCAGCAGGTTCCCCTTGCGCTGGGGCTGGCCGAGCGGGGCTACGTCCTCGAGAACGGCCGCATCCAGCTCGAGGGTTCGTCAGCCGACCTGGAACGCGATCCCGAGGTCCGACGGGCCTATCTCGGAGTCGTATGAAAGCCGTCGTCCTCGACGGGATCGTTCTCGGGCTGCAGTTCGGGTTGCTCGGCGTCGGCTTGACCCTCGTGTACGGCCTGGGCGGCGTCCTGAACCTCGCCTACGGGCAGCTCGCCGTGCTGGCGGCCATCGTCGTGTCCCTGACTCTCGACGGCTCCAACGCCGGCGTGGCCGTGACCCTTGGGCTCGCGACCGCCGGAGCCGTGTCGCTCTTCCTCGACCTCACCCTGATGCGACCCGTGTACCGGCTGCGAGGAGAACGACGGGTGCTCCTCGGGCTGCTGCTCATGCTCGGCGTGGCGTTCATCATCGACGGCCTCCTCGTCTGGCGCGTCCCCAGCCAGTCCTTGAGCCTCCGCATCGGCGGCGATCCCGTCTCGATCCTCGGCGTCAACATGCGCACGGGCAGCCTGCTCGCCTCGGCCATCGCCATCGCCGCCGGCGGCCTTTTGTTCGTCTTCTTCCGCTTCTTCACCCTCGGTCAGGCGGTGCGATCGGTGATCCAGGACGAAGAGGGCGCCCGGCTCTGCGGGGTGAACCCGGCCGTCGTCCGGAGCTTCATCTTCGGCCTCAGCGGCGTCATGGCCGGACTGGTGGCCGTGACCCGGTCGATGACGTCGCCCGTCACCGTGACCGCCGGCATCGACCTGACCATCCTGGCCCTCATCGTGGCCGTGGTGGGCGGGCTGGGCAGCGTCCCCGGTGCGTTCCTCGCCGGCGTGCTGCTCGGGATCGTCAACACCGTCAGTGCCTTCTACATCGGCTCCTACGTCACGACCATCATCCTCCTCGCCGCCGCTGCGCTCACGATCGTCATCCGTCCCGCCGGCCTGCTGGGGCACTCGCGGTGAGCGCACCGGCTCGGCCGTTCGTACCCATCGTGCTCGCCGGCGCCGTCCTGGCCCTCGTGCCCCTCCGATACGGCGACTCTCGCACGACGATGAGCGTGGCGATCGTCGGGATGTTGTTCGCCGCCTACACGATCGGCTTCAACGTCATCTTCGGGAACACCGGCCAGCTGTTCCTGTGCGTCGGCGCCCTCGCCGGCATCGGCGGGTACGGCTCGGGGATCCTGAGCGAGCAGTACGGCGTGCCGATGCTGCTCAGCCTGGTGCTCGGCGCCGCGATCGCCAGCGTCGTCGGCGGCGTTCTGAGCTGGGTCGCCGCCCGGCGTTCGCTCGACGTGATCTTCACGGGGGTGGTGACGCTGGCGTTCTCGCTGGCGTTCGAGAATCTCCTGCTCGGACAGCGTGACCTCACCGGTGGGGAGACCGGCTTGGTCATCGAGGCCGCCGCCGACACGTTCCTGCGCGAGCGAGTGCCGCGCTACTACGTCTTCCTCGGCCTGGTCGTCGCCTACCTCGTCCTGTACCGGAT
>JBKOXV010000258.1:0-9837 GCA_046725105.1 bacterium
CCCCTGCCCAGGCCATCGAGAAATGTTCATTACAATGCGCTGAACCGCTGGAACGGGGGTTTCGGGACTATGGACAAGCGTATAGGGAACCGGATCGGTGGCCGGCCGAGCTTTCCCGACGGCCCCACGTTCCACTCCACCAACCCGGCCCGCCCGGCCGAGGTGTTGGCCACCCTGCCGTCGTCCACCGGCGCCGACGTCGCCGCCGCCGTCGAGGCGGCCCACGACGCCCAGCGGCAATGGGCGCGCCGGCCCGTGCCGGCTCGGGCCGAGGTGATCGCGGCGGCAGCGGAGGCGGTCGCGGCCCGCAAGGACGATCTCGCCCGGCTGGTGGCCCACGAGGCAGGGAAGATTCTGATCGAGGCGGCCGGCGACGTGCAGGAGGCCGTCGACATGGGCCGGTTCGTGGCCGGCCAGGGGCGAGCGGCGGCGGGCGAGACGGTGCCGTCCGAGCTTCCCGGCAAGCTGGCGTGGACCACCCGCCAGCCTGTCGGCGTGGTCGGGATGATCACGCCGTGGAACTTCCCGGTGGCGATCCCGTCGTGGAAGTGCTTCCCGGCTCTCCTGGCCGGGAACGGCATCGTGATCAAGCCGTCCGAGGAGGCGCCGCTGTGCGCCGACCGGTTCGTCGAATGCCTCGTCGAGGCGGGCGTGCCGGCCGCGCTCGTGAACGTGGTGCACGGGGCGGCGGAACCCGGCACCGCCATCGCCATTCATCCGGGCGTCGGCGCTGTCAGCTTCACCGGGTCGGTTCCCACCGGGCGAGTGGTCGCGGCCACGGCGATGGCGGCCGGACCCAAGCTCGTGTCGCTGGAGCTGGGCGGCAAGAACGCCATGGTGGTCCTGGCGGATGCCGATCTCGAGCTTGCCGTCGACGGCGCCCTGTTCGGCGCCTTCGGCACGGCCGGCCAGCGCTGCACGTCCACATCGCGCCTCGTCGTCCACCGTGCCGTCGCCGACGAACTCGTGGCCCGACTCGCCGAGCGGGCCGAGAAGCTGGTGCTCGGCGACCCGCTCGAGCCCGGCACCGACGTCGGGCCCGTCATCAACGCCCGGGCCGGGGCCCGCATCCTCGCCATGGTGGCGGCGGCTCGCGACGAGGGCGGCGAGGTCGTGCTCGGGGGTGATGTCGTCAGCGTCACGGGTTGCAACGGCGGCACATTCGTGGCGCCCACCATCGTGCGCGTCGAGCGCGGGCACCGGATCGCCCGCGAGGAGGTCTTCGGGCCGGTGCTCGCCGTCGTCGTGGTCGACGACGTGGCCGATGCCGTCGACGTCGTGAACGACACGGAATACGGCCTGTCGGCGGCCGTCTACACCCGCGACATCAACGCCGCCCTGTGGGCCGTCGATCGCATCGACACCGGGATCGTCTATGTCAACGCCCCGACCATCGGCGCCGAGATCCCGCTGCCCTTCGGCGGCACCAAGCACACCGGCAACGGCTTCCGTGAGGCGGGCACGCGCGGCATCGAGCAGTTCAGCCACCTGAAGACGGTCTACGTCGACTACTCGGGGCGGCTGCAGAAGGCGCAGATCGACACCCACCCCTTCGAGATCGAGAAGGAACGTTGACCATCTCGCTCAGCGCCGCCGCCACCACCGACTGGCTGGCACGTGACGAGGCGGCGCTGGCCGGCGTCCTGTCGCGCACCTTTGCCATCGTCGCCGCCGAGGGCCGCGGCGCGTGGCTCACCGACATCGAGGGTCGGCGCTTCCTCGACCTCACGATGGGCATCGCCGTCAACAACGTCGGCCATTGCCACCCCCGCGTGATCGCCGCCGCCGAGGCCCAGCTGCACCGGCTCGTCCACACGTCGGTCACCGTCCACCACGAGCGCAACGTCGAGCTGGCCGAACGCCTCGGTGCCCTGTGCCCGTTCCTCGACGATCCGCAGGTGTTCTTCTGCAACAGCGGCGCCGAAGCGGTCGACGGCGCCATCAAGCTGGCCCGCCGAGCCACCGGGCGGCCCGGCATCATCGCCTTCCGGGGCGGCTTCCACGGCCGCACCCTCGGCGCCCTCTCGCTCACCACCGCCAAGGCCAGGTACCGCGACGGCTACGAGCCCCTCGTCGGCGCCGTCACGATGGCGCCGTACGCCTACCCGCTGCGCTTCGGTGGCGATGCCGCCGCCACGGCGGCCACTCTCGCCGGCCTCGACGAGGTGCTGGCCACCCAGGCCCCTCCGTCGTCGGTGGCAGCCATGGTGGTCGAGCCCGTGCTGGGCGAGGGCGGCTACGTACCCCCGCCGGTCCAGTGGCTGGCCGGCCTACGGGAACGGTGTGACCGCCACGGCATCCTGCTGGTGTTCGACGAGGTGCAGACGGGGATCGGGCGCACCGGCCGGCCCTTCGCCGCCGAGACGTTCGGCGTCCGGCCCGACGTGGTCCTGTTCGCCAAGGGCGTGGCGTCGGGCCTGCCGCTGGGCGGCCTCATCGCGCCGCGTGCGTTGATGGCCCGGTGGCCGATGGCCACCCACGGCTCCACCTTCGGCGGCAACCCCGTCAGTTGCGCCGCCGCCCTCGCCACCCTCGACGTGCTCGAGGAGGAGGGCCTCTACGAGCGGTGCCGGGTGGTGGGCGCTCGCCTGCTCGCCGATCTCCGTCGCCACGCCGCCGACCGCGCCGCCGTGCTCGAGGTGCGGGGGATCGGGATGATGATCGGCATCGAGCTCGACTCGGCCGCCACGGCCACGGCCGTGCAGCGCCAGTGCTTCGACGACGGCGCCCTCGTCCTCACGTGCGGACCGGCCGAGACCGTCGTCCGGGTGATCCCGCCCCTCAACCTCACGGACGACGAGGCCGAACAGGCCGGCGCCATACTGGGGCGTGCCCTCGCCGCTCACGGGTGACCTGACGGCGCTGGTCGGCGCCGACCACGTCGTCGTCGACGCCGACGTCCGCGCGAGCTACGAGGTCGACTGGACGGGCCGCTTCCGGGGCCAGGCGGCGGCCGTGGTGCGACCGGGTTCGGTCGAGGAGGTGGCCGCCGTCGTCGGCTGGTGCGCCGAGCGCGGCGTCGCCATCGTCCCGCAGGGGGGCAACACCGGACTGGTGGCCGGCGGCGTGCCCACCGGCGCCGGCGACGGCGCCGTCGTGCTGTCCACCCGGCGCCTCGACCGGCTGGAGCCGGTCGACGGCCTCGCCGGTCAGGTCACGACCGGCGCCGGCGTCACGCTGGCCGCCCTCCACCAGCACGCCGGCGCGGCGGGGTGGGCCTTCGGCGTCGACCTCGGCGCCCGTGACACGGCCACGATCGGCGGGATGGTGGCCACCAACGCCGGCGGCATCCGGGTCCTGCGCCACGGAACCATGCGGACCCAGGTGCTCGGTCTCGAGGCCGTGCTCGGGACGGGTGCCGTCGTTCGCCACCTCGGCGGGCTGGTGAAGGACAACACCGGCTACGACCTGGCCGGGCTCCTGGTAGGCAGCGAGGGCACGCTCGGCGTCGTCACGGCGGCCCGGCTGCGACTCGTGCCGTTCCTGCCCGACCGCGTCGTGGTGCTGGCCGCCATCCCGACCGTCGCCGAGGCGATGGCGGTCGTGGCCGACCTGCGCGCCTCGGTCGACGGGCTCGACGCCATCGAGGCCCTCCTCGGCGACGGACTCGAGCTGGTCTGCGAGCAGCTCGGGCTGGCGCGTCCGTTCGACGCCGACGCCGGCGTCGCCCTCCTGGCCGAGTGGGCCGGGCACGGCGAACCCCCGGCGGCGTTCGCGAAGGCCCTGGCTCCCTACGTGTCCGCCGCGGCCGCCGATGCCGCCGGCCGCGCCCGCCTGTGGCGCTACCGAGAGGAGTTCGCGACGGCCATCGCCCGCCTCGGCGTACCGCACAAGCTCGACGTGACGCTGCCGGCGGCGGCCCTGGCGGCGTTCGTCGAGGCCCTCCCCGGCGTCGTGACCGACGCCGCGCCGGGCGCTCGGCTCCACCTGTTCGGCCATCTCGGTGACGGCAACCTGCACGTGAACGTCACCGGCGTCGATCCGGACGACGAGGCCGTCGACGGAGCGGTCCTGCGCCTCGTGGCGGACCGGGGCGGCTCGATCAGCGCCGAACATGGCGTCGGCCGGGCCAAGGCGCCGTGGCTCCATCTCTCGCGCTCGCCGGCCGAGCGGGCCGCCTTCGCCGCCATCAAACGGGCCCTGGACCCGGCCGGAATCCTCAACCCGGGGGTGGTCCTCATCCCACCCACTGACCGCGGTCGATGAGGACCTGCTTGAGGAGCGTCGGCTGGTCGGTCATCACGCCGTCGACGCCGAGGTCGAGCAGGCGCACCATCTCGGCGGGGTCGTCGATCGTCCACACGTGCACGGCCAGCCCGATGCCGTGGGCGAAGCGCACGCTGGTCGAGTCCACGACCGGGAACGGCCCGTAGCGGGCCGGCACCTGCGTGCACGCCGCGGCGGTGCGCGCCAAGAACGGACCCACCCCCGGCAGCCAGCTCCCGATCCGGACGCGCGCCGTCGTGAAGGTGCCCGTGCTCGTGCAGAGCCCAGGCCCGAGGGCCCGGCGGGCCGTCGCCAGGCGGTGGTCCTTGAACGACCCCACGCACACACGATCGAGGGCTCCCGTGCGGCGGATGACGTCGACGAGCGGTTCGACGGCGGCGTCCGTCTTGGGCTCGATGTTGAAGCGGGTGTCGGGCATGGCCTCGAGGACCTCGTCGAGGCGCGGGACCGGCTCGACGCCGGCGACGCGGGCCTCCTTCACCACGTTCCAGGGAAGGCGCTGGATCGTCCCCACCCGGTCGGTGGTGCGATCGAGCGTCGCGTCGTGCATCACCACCACCACGCCGTCCGACGTGACGTGCACATCGGTCTCCATGTACTTGTAGCCGAGGCCGGCCGAACGCTCGAAGGCCTTCAGTGTGTTCTCGGGGAACTCGTCGGCGCCGCCCTGGTGGGCGAAGGGGATGGGCCCCGGCCAATCGAGGAAGGCGTACCGGGTGGGGTCCATCGGAGTCGCAAGTATGGTCGCTGCCATGGCCGACGACACGATCGAAGTGAGGGCCCCGTACGACGGCGCGGTGATCGGCACCGTGCCGAACGGCGGCCCCGAGGACGTGGAGCGGGCCGTCGCGGTGGCCGCAGCGGCGCATCGGCGCGGCCCCCTGCCGGCGTGGCGGCGGGCCGAGGTGCTCGACACCGCGGCTCGGCTCCTGGGCGAGCGGCGCGACGAGTTCGCCCGCACCATCGCCCTCGAGGCGGCCAAGCCCATCAAGACCGCTCGCATCGAGGCCGAGCGGGCCGTGAGCACGTTCCAGTTCGCCGCCGCCGAGGCGCGCACCCTGGCCGGCGACATGGTGCCGCTCGACGCCTCGACTCCGGGCGAGGGCCGGCTCGGGTTCACGCTCCGCCTACCCATCGGCGTCGTCGGCGCGATCTCCCCGTTCAACTTCCCGTTGAACCTGGTCGCCCACAAGCTGGCGCCGGCCATCGCCGCCGGATGTCCGGTGGTGTTGAAGCCGGCGTCGCAGACGCCGCTGTCGGCGATCTCGCTCGCTGAGATGTTGCGTAACGAGTGCGCGCTCCCGGCCGAGCAGCTCAGCGTGGTCACGGGCGGCGGTGGCACGGTGGGCAACGCCCTGGTCGACCACCCGGACGTGGCGATGATCACCTTCACCGGCTCCCCGCCGGTCGGCTGGGGGATCCGGGCCCGAGCACCCCGCAAGAAGGTCGGCCTCGAGCTGGGCAACAACGCGCCGGTCATCATCGAGCCGGACGCCGACTGGAAGGCAGCCGCCGACAAGATCAAGGTCGCCGGCTACAGCCACGCCGGCCAGTCGTGCATCTCGACCCAGCGCGTGTACGTGCACCGGTCGGTAGCCGCCGAGTTCACCGACGCCCTGGCCGAGCGGGTCGGGTCGCTCGTGGTCGGTGACCCGATGTCGGACGACACCGACGTGTCAGCCCTCATCTCCACCGGCGAGCGCGACCGCGTCACGGCCTGGGTGGACGAGGCCGTCGCCGGCGGCGCCAAGGTGGCGGTGGGCGGCCGGATCGGCGATGACGGGGTGCTGGTACCGACGCTCCTCACCGACGTCACACCGGACATGAAGGTGTGTGCCCTCGAGGTGTTCGGGCCGGTCGTCGGCATCCAGGCGTACGACACCCTCGACGACGCCATCGCCTTGGCCAACGACACCGTGTACGGGCTGCAGGCCGCCATCTTCACGCAGAACGTCGGTGCCGCCCTGCGGGCCGTGCGCGCCCTCGACTACGGCGGCGTGCTCGTGAACGAGGTGCCCACGTGGCGTGCCGACCAGATGCCCTACGGCGGGGTGCGCGACTCCGGCAACACCCGCGAAGGCCCGCACTACGCCGTGCGCGAGATGACCGAGCTGCGGATGGTGGCGATCAACCCCTAGCCCGTTCCCCATCCGTTTCACGCTGATTCAAGAACCTCACAGGTCGTCAAACCAGCGTGAGAGCCCGGTGGAGTCAGAGGATGCGGCTGGCGCCGTGGCCGGCCCAGTACTCGTCCTTCAGGAGGCGCTTGTAGAGCTTGCCGGTGGGATGGCGGGGGAGCTCGGCGCGGAAGTCGATGGAGCGCGGGCACTTGACGTCGGCCAGTTGCGCCCGGCAGAAGGCGATCAGCTCCTGCTCGAGCTCGGGCCCGGGCTCGACGCCGTCGGCCGGCTGCACGACCGCCTTCACCTCCTCGCCGAAGTCGGGGTTGGGCACGCCGAACACGGCCACGTCGACCACCTTGGGGTGCGTCACGAGGACGTTCTCGGCCTCCTGCGGGTAGATGTTCACGCCGCCGGAGATGATCATGAACGCCTTGCGGTCGGTGAGGTACAGGAACCCGTCCTCGTCGAGATAGCCGACGTCGCCCAGCGTCGACCAGCCCTTGTCGTTGTGCGACGCCGCCGTCTTCTCGGGGTCGTTGTGGTACTCGAAGGGGGCGCCGTTCTCGAAGTAGATCGTGCCCGGCTCGCCGGTCGGCAGCTCCTCGCCGTCGTCGCCCAGGATCCGCGGCGTGCCCAGCATGGCCCGGCCCACGGTGCCGGGGTGAGCGAGCCAGTCCTCGCTGTTGCAGCACACGAAGCCGTTGCCCTCGGTACCGCCGTAGTACTCGTGCACGATCGGGCCCAACCAGTCGATGATCTGGCGTTTGACCTCGACGGGGCACGGGGCGGCAGCATGCACCACCGATTCGAGCGAGGACACGTCGTACCGGCGGCGCGTCTGCTCCGGCAGCTTGAGCAGCCGTACGAACATCGTCGGCACCACCTGGGTGCAGGTGATGCGGTAGCGCTCGACGAGAGCGAGGAACTCCTCGGCGTCGAAGTGCTCCATGACCACCGATGTGGCGCCGAGGCGGTGCACCGTCATGTTGAAGCGCAGCGGGGCGGCGTGGTACAGCGGCGCCGGCGAGAGGTAGACGCTGTCGGGCCGGAAGCCGAACAGTCCGGTGACGAGCGGCACGAGCCCAGGTGTGTCGCCCAGGGCGGCGTCGGGCACCGGCGTCTTCACGCCCTTGGGGCGGCCCGTGGTGCCCGACGAGTACAGCATGTCGGCGCCCTCCCGCCGGTCGGGGAGGGGATCGGCAGGCTGGGCGGCGACGGCGGCCTCGTAGCCGTCGTAGCCGGGCACGACGCCGTCGACCACCAAGCGCAGGTGTACCCCCGGCGTTTCGGCAACGAGCCCGGCGGCCGGCTCGGCCATGTACGTCGACGTGATGAAGGCCTTGGCGCCGCAGTCGTTGACGATGTACGCCAGCTCGCCGGCGGTGAGCCGCGACGAGCACGCCGTGTAGACGAGGCCGGCGTAGTGCGCGCCCCACGCGATCTCCAAGTAGCGGGGATGGTTCTCGAGACAGAAGGCGATGTGATCGCCGGGTCGCAAGCCGGCGGCGTGGAGGAGCTGCGACAGCCGGTTGGCCGCCGCGTCGAGCTGGGCGTACGTGACGACCTCGCCCGTGGCCGCCATGATGTAGGCGGGCTTGTCCGGCGTGGTCGCGGCGAACGCTCCGGGGTAGCTACCAGCGGACATGTCGGGCGAACGTAGCCGACGGGTACCGTGATTCCCCATGGGCCGCGCCGACACTTTCGAGCGGTTCGTGGAGGTGGTGCGCCGCCCGCCCGACGCCGTTCCCCTCGACGAGGCCGGGCTGTGCATCGCCGCCCACGCCGACTCCGACCTGGACGTCGATGCCTACCTGGCCCGCCTCGACGACCTCGGCGCCGAGGTGCGTACGCCCACGCTCGACGGCCTGGTTCGCCACCTCTTCGCCAGCGGGCGCTTCAGCGGCAACCGCGACGACTACTACGACCCCCGCAACTCGTTCCTCAACGAGGTGCTGGACCGACGGGTCGGCATCCCCATATCGCTCGCCGTCCTGGCCATGGAGGTGGGCCGGCGCATCGGGGTGCCGGTCTGGGGCGTTGGACTCCCTGGGCACTTCATCGTGCGCGACAAGGTCGACCCGAGCGTGTTCATCGATCCCTTCCACGGCGGCCGCCAGCTGAACGCCGCCGGGTGCCGGGCGCTGCACCGGGCCACCGTGGGCGCCGGGGCTCCCTGGGACGAGTCCTACCTCGAGCCGGTGGGCCGGCCGGCCATCGTGGCCCGCATGCTGGCCAACCTTCGAGCCATCTACGAGCGCCGCGACGACGTCGAGTCCCTCCGGTGGGTGATGCGCCTGCGCTGTGCCCTCCCTGACGCCACCGAGTCCGACCGCCGCGACTACGCCCGTTTGATGGCACCACTCAACTAACGCCAGCTAGCCTGGCTTGACCCGTGAGTCAAGAGGTGTGCGCATGACGATCACCGAAGCGGCTGTGACCTCCGACGAGCAGCGCGTCATCGACCTGGTCGAGGACCTGTTGGCCTCGTTCCCAGCGAGGAAGACCGACGCTCGGACGTTCCTCGGCGAGCAATTCGACCGGGGTCTGGCGTGGGTCCACTTCCCCGAGGGCCACGGCGGCCTCGAACTGTCACCGAAGCTGCAGAAGACGATCAACGAGCGGATCTTCGGCGCCG
This sequence comes from bacterium, assembly GCA_046725105.1. Taxonomy (GTDB): domain Bacteria; phylum Actinomycetota; class Acidimicrobiia; order Acidimicrobiales; family Ilumatobacteraceae; genus DASXAI01. The sequence goes on from JBKOXV010000258.1 coordinate 8,986, forward strand.
GGGGACCGAACCCGTACGCCCGCAACCCGATCGGCTACGGCATGTGCGGCCCCACCGTGGTGGTGTGGGGTACCGAGGAGCAGAAGAAGCGCCTCCGGCCGCTGTTCACTGGCGAGGAGATCTGGTGCCAGCTGTTCTCCGAGCCCGGCGCGGGGTCCGACTTCGCCGGGCTGTCGTCCAAGGGAGTGCGCGACGGCGACGAGTGGATCGTCAACGGCCAGAAGGTGTGGACCACGCTGGCCCACGTGTCGAAGTGGGGCCTTCTCGTCGTGCGCACCGACCCTGATGTGCCCAAGCACGCCGGCCTCACCGCCTTCGTCGTCGACATGCACGCGCCCGGCGTCGAGACCCGCCCGTTGCGCCAGATGACGGGCGAGGCCGAGTTCAACGAGGTCTATTTCACCGACGTGCGCATTCCCGACAGGGAGCGCCTCGGCAACGCCGGCGACGGCTGGCGGGTGTCGCTCACCACGCTCATGAACGAGCGGGTATCGATCGGCGGCACGATCGTCCCGCAGGGGTCGGGCCCCATCGCCGAGGCGCTGCGGATCTGGCGCCAGCTGCCCGAAGAGCGCAAGGACGCCGCCACCCGCGACGAGCTCATGAAACTCTGGATCGACGCCGAGGTCCTGCGCCTTACGAACATCCGGGCCGGCCAGAACCGGAAGATCGGCGTCCCCGGCCCCGAGGGCTCGACCGGCAAGCTCGCCTACGCCGAGGGCAACAAGAAGATCTACGACTTCTGCGTCAACCTGCTCGGCGCCGACGGCATGCTGTACAGCTCCTACGAGATGCTGCGGCCGGAGACGGCGATGTTCTCCGACTCGGTCCAGAAGGCGTTCCTCCGCAGCC
>JBKOXV010000277.1:0-7679 GCA_046725105.1 bacterium
TCGTCGGCAGCGTCAGATGTGTATAAGAGACAGGAATTCCGCGATATCCGGCGACACGAGCGACTTGCGGCGCTGGCCACACCACCGGCCTACGCTCGACGCATGGCAGATCGCCCCGACCAGCCCGCTCAGGACGTGCTCGTCGCCGTCTCGTTCCCCGACCAGTTCCGCGCCTCGGAGTTCATGACGGCGGCGGCCCGCCTGGTGTCGCAGGGCAAGTTGAAGGCCAAGGACGCCGTCTTCATCACGAAGGGCGACGATGGCAAGGCCCACGTACGCGAGACGAAGGACTTGCAAACCGGTACGACGGCGGCGTCCACGGGCCTCTGGGGCGCCTTCATCGGGCTGCTCCTCGGCGGCCCGGTCGGGATGGTGGTGGCCGGCGGCATCGGCGCCGGCGCCGGCGCCCTGGCCGCCAAGGTCGTCGACCTCGGCATTCCCGACGAGTGGGTTGACTGGCTGAAGGAGGCCACCGAGCCGGGCCGCACCGTGCTCGCCATCCTGGGGGAGGACTTCGATCGCGACGCCCTCGTCGAGGAGCTCGAGCGCTTCCAAGGCGCCCGCCTGCTGTACGGCAACCTGCCCATCGACGTGATGACGCGGATCCACGAGGCGCTGCAGGACGCGCCGACAGTGGCCCAGCCCGACCTCCCGCCGCCCACCCCCTGACGCATCTCGGCCAGGTGACCCGTCCCTTCGCCTCGAAGTGACGGTTCCACGCCTGAGGTGGAAGCGTCACTTCGGCAGCGGTCTCAGTACTCGATGCCCTTCTTGGCCTTGATGCCCTGATCGAAGGCATGCTTCACCTTCACCATTTCGGTGACGGTGTCGGCCAGCTCCACGAGCTCAGGCGGCGCGTCGCGGCCCGTCACCACGACGTTGGTCTTAGGCGCCCGGTCCCGAAGACCCGAGACGACGTCGCCGACGTCGACCCAGCCGTACTTCACGGCGTAGGTCAGCTCGTCCAGGATCAACAGGTCGTAGTCGCCCGATGCCAGCTTGCCCCTGGCGACCTCCCACGCGTGACGGCCCTTGGCGATGGTCTCGTCCATGTCGGTCGACTCCCACGTGAAGCCGTCGCCGAGGGTGTGCCACTCGATGCCGAGGTGGTCGGCCAGCTTGCGTTCGCCCGTCTGCCACTTGCCGCCCTTGATGAACTGCACCACACCCACCCGCCAGCCCCGGGCCCAGCCGCGGCCCATCACGCCGAAGGCCGCCGAGCTCTTCCCCTTGCCATAACCGGTGTTCACGAGGACGATCGAGTCGGCGCGGGCCATCTCCAGAAACGTACCGACCCGGGTCAGCTACGTTCGACGGGTGACAGGTCGCGGACTCATGGTGTGCGGGACGGCCAGCGACGCCGGGAAGTCCACGCTCGTCACGGCCCTGTGCCGCAGCCTGGCTCGGCGGGGGGTCCGAGTGGCGCCGTTCAAGGCCCAGAACATGGCCTTGAACTCGTTCGTCACGCTTGGCGGGGAGGAGATCGGCCGGGCCCAGGGGGTGCAGGCCCTCGCCGCCGGCATCGAGCCCGACGTGGCCATGAACCCGATCCTGCTGAAGCCGACGGCGGAACGCGAGAGCCAGGTCGTCGTGCGGGGCCGCCCGATCGGCGTGATGACGGCGGCGGAGTACCACGCCGCCAAGCCGGCGCTGCTCACCACCGTCCTCGACGCGCTCGCCGATCTCCGCGCCCGCTTCGACGTGGTGCTGTGTGAGGGCGCCGGGTCACCGGCCGAGATCAACCTGCTCGATCACGACATCGCCAATCTGCGCATCGCCGCCGAGGCGGAGTTGCCGGCCATCATCGTGGGCGACATCGACCGTGGGGGGGTGTTCGCCTCGCTGTACGGCACGATGGCGCTCCTGCCCGACCGCTACCGGCGCCTCGTGGGCGGCTTCGTCGTCAACAAGCTCCGCGGCGATCCGGCCATGCTGTTCGATGCCACCGCCGATTTGGAGGCTCGTACCGGCGTGCCCACCCTGGGCGTGCTGCCCATGCTGCCCGCCACCGCCGTCGCCCTCGACGCCGAGGACTCCCTCGCCCTCGACGCCCCGCGCCCGTCGGCCGGCCCGCCGCTGGGCGACGGTCTCGACGTGGCGGTGGTGCGCTTCCCGTGGATCGCCAACGTCACCGATGTCGACGCCCTCGCCGTCGAGCCGGGCATCCACGTCCGGCTGGTGCGCACCGTCGCCGAGCTGGGTCGTCCCGATGTCGTCGTACTGCCGGGCACCAAGAGCACTGTCGCCGACCTCGAGTGGTTGCGGGCGGCCCGGTTCCCGGACGCCATCCTGGCCAGCGGCGCCGACGTCCTCGGAATCTGTGGCGGTTACCAGATGCTCGGCGAGAAGATCGATGACGCCGTCGAGTCGGGCGTGGGTGTGGTCGACGGCCTCGGGTGGCTGCCGGTGCGCACCGAGTTCCACGCCACCAAGACGGTCCGCCGCGTCGGTTCGACGGGGTACGAGATCCACCACGGGCGCGTGATCGGCGACCGTGCCGAGTCGGCCGACGGCCGGGTGCGCGGCACGACCGTGCACGGCCTGTTCGAGGACGACGCCGCCCGCGCCCGCTACCTCGTGGGCGTCGCCCAGCGCCGCGGCAAGCGCTTCGTCCCCGCCGGTATCTCGTTCGCCGCCGTCCGAGCGGCGCGCTTCGACGTCCTCGCCGACGCCGTGGAGGCGCACCTCGACGTGGCCGCCATCGATCGCTTGATCGCCACCGGCCCACCCCGATGATCCTCTTCCTCTCCAACGCCGACACCGATCTGCTGGCGCTGCGGGTCGCCGTCGAGTCGCTGGCGCCCGGGTTCCCGGCCGTACGCGCCGCCAACCCCGACCGCCTGGCCGCTCCGCCGTCGCTCGACGGCGTCGACGTGGTGCTCGTGCGTCTGCTGTCCGGGCGCAAGGCGTGGGAGGGGCCCTTCGACGCGCTGCGGGCCGGATGCGTCGCCCGGCGCATCCCGTTGCTCGCCTGCGGCGGCGAGGCCACACCCGACGCCGAGCTCACCGCCCTGTCGACAGTTGGATCGGCCACCATCGCCGAGGCCGTTCCCTACCTGCTCCACGGGGGCCCGGCCAACGTCGCCAACCTTCTCCGACTGCTGGCCGGCCACCCTCACGAGCCCCCCGCCGCGGTCGCCGACACCGGCGTCTACCGCGAGACCGCGCTGGGCGACGGGCCCCTGATCGGCGTCGTGTTCTATCGCTCCCATCTCGTGGCCGGGAACACCCAGTTCGTCGACGATCTCTGCGATGCCATCGAGCGCCGCGGGGCCCGGGCCCGGGCCGTGTGGTGCTACTCGTTGCGGGGCCGGCCCGACACCGTCGAGCTCGTGCGTCCGTGTACCGCCGTCATCACCACGGTGTTGGCCGCCGGGGCCGACGACGGCGACGAGGGATGGGCCAACCCGCTGGCTGACCTCGACGTGCCCTTGGTCCAGGCGCTCGCTGCCACCTCACCGCACGACACGTGGCGCGCGAGCGCCGCCGGGCTGGCGCCGATCGATGTCGCCATGCAGGTCGCCATCCCCGAGTTCGACGGTCGGATCATCACCGTGCCGTTCTCGTTCAAGGAGGTGGTCGACGACGGCGACGAGCTCGGCGCGCCGGTCAACGCCTATCGCACCGTGGCCGACCGCACCGACCGCGCCGCCGGCGTGGCCGTCCGACTGGCCCGGCTCCGCTCGACACCCGCCGCCGACCGGCGTGTCGCCATCGTGCTGTCCGCCTATCCCACCAAGCGCAGCCGCATCGGCAACGCCGTCGGGCTCGACACGCCGGCGTCCGTCATCGAGCTGCTGAACGCGTTGCGCGCCGCCGGCCACCGCGTCGACCGCATCCCGGTCGACGGCGACGCCCTCATGGCCGAGCTGGCCGACGGTTTCGCCTACGACGCCGCCGCCCTGACGCCGGCCCAGGCGCAGCGGGCCGCCGGTCGGCTCGCCATCGCCGACTACACGCGTATGTTCGAAGCACTCGACCCCGAGCTGCAGCGCACCCTGACCGACGCGTGGGGTCTGCCACCTGGCGACATCTACGTCACCGCCACCGGTGAGCTCGTCTTCCCCGGGATCGACCTCGGCCACGTCGCCGTCTTCATCCAGCCGCCCCGCGGCTTCGGCGCCAATCCCATCGCCGTGTACCACTCGCCGGACCTGCCGCCGACCCATCACTACATCGCTTTCTATCGATGGCTCGACGACGGGTGGGGCGCCGACGCCGTCGTGCACGTGGGCAAGCACGGCACCCTCGAGTGGCTGCCCGGCAAGGGCGTCGGGCTGTCGGCGGCGTGCGGGCCCGACGCCGCCCTCGGCGACGTGCCGTTGTTCTACCCGTTCGTCGTCAACGACCCGGGCGAGGGCACCCAGGCCAAGCGGCGGGCCCACGCCGTCATCGTCGACCACTTGGTGCCGCCGATGACCCGCGCCGACACGTACGACGACCTGGCTCGCTTGGAAGGCCTGCTCGACGCCTACTACCAGGTGGAGACGCTCGACCCCACCAAGCTGCCCGCCATCCAGGCCGAGGTGTGGGAGCTGCTGGTCTCGGCGTCGCTGCATCGTGACCTCGGCGTCGACGGGATGCCCGCCACCGAGGACTTCGGCGCGCTGGTGCAGCACGTGGACGGCTATCTCTGCGAGCTGAAGGACGCCCAGATCCGCGGCGGCCTCCACGTCCTCGGCCGGCCGCCCGACGGTGAGGCGCGGCTCGACATGGTGGTGGCCCTGACCCGGCTGCCCCAGGGCGCCGTCCCGTCGTTGCGCGCGACCGTGGCGGCCGACCTCGGCACCGACGACGTCGAGGCCGTCGAGACCGAGGGCCGGCGCCGCCTGGCCGCCCTCGCCGGGCACGACTGGACCTACGACGGTGCCGACCCCACGCTGCGCTGGGTCGCTGACCGGTTGGTGCCGGCACTGGGCCGCACCCCCGACGAGATCGGCTCGCTGCTCCACGGGCTCGCTGGTGGCCATGTCCCTTCCGGGCCCTCCGGCGCGCCGACGCGTGGCATGGCCCACGTGCTGCCGACGGGGCGCAACTTCTACTCCGTCGACCCCAAGGCCCTGCCCAGCCCGCTGGCGTGGGAGGTGGGGCGCCGGCTCGCGGACGAGCTCGTGGCCCGGCACGAAGCCGAGGACGGCTGGCCGCCCGAGACGGTGGGCATCGTGATCTGGGGCACGGCGGCCATGCGCACGATGGGTGACGACGTGGCCGAGGCGCTGGCGCTCCTGGGTGTGCGCCCGGTGTGGCAGGCCGAGAGCGGGCGGGTCACCGGCCTCGAGGCCATCCCGCTCCTCGAGTTGGGCCGGCCCCGCATCGACGTGACCCTGCGCATCTCGGGATTCTTCCGCGACGCCTTTCCGGGCCTGGTGGCGCTCCTCGACGACGCCGTCGTGCTGGCGGCGTCGCTCGAGGAGCCCGCCGACCAGAACTTCGTGAGGGCCCACGGCGTCGACGACGCCCGCATCTACGGTCCCAAGCCGGGCGCGTACGGGGCCGGCATCCTGGCCGTGATCGACACCGGCGACTGGGAGACGCCCGACGATCTGGCCGCCGTCTACCAGGCGTGGAGCGGCTGGTCGTACCGGCGGGGTCAGTTCGGCGCCGCCGATCCCGACGCCATGGTCCGACGGTTCGCCGCCATCGACGTCGCCGTCAAGAACCAGGACAACCGCGAGCACGACATCTTCGACTCCGACGACTACCTCCAGGACCACGGCGGGATGATCGTGGCCGCCCGCGTCTTTTCGGGTCGGTCCGTGAAGGCGTGGTTCGGTGACACCGCTGATCCGGCGCGGCCGCGCGTGCGCTCGCTCGCCGAGGAAGCCGCCCGCGTCGTGCGCACACGCGTGGTCAACCCCAAATGGATCGCCGCCATGCAGCGCCACGGCTACAAGGGCGCCTTCGAGATGGCCGCCACCGTCGACTACCTCTTCGGGTACGACGCCACCGCCGGCGTGGTCGACGACTGGATGTACGAGCGCGTCACCGAGGCGTACGTCGGCGACCCGGAGGTGCGGAAGTTCTTCGAGCAGTCGAACCCGTGGGCGCGGCGCGCCATCGCCGAGCGGTTGCTCGAGGCCGACGAGCGAGGATTGTGGGATGCGTCGGCCGACGCTCGCAACTGCCTCCGGTCGGCGTTGCTGGAAGCCGAAGGGTGGGAGGAGAGTCGTTGGGAGGAGAGTCGATGACCATACCGCTGGAGTGGTTGGACGGAGCACGGGCCTCGCACGCCGCCCTCATCGAGGAGCTCGCCGAGCTCGACGACAAGGCGGCGCGGGGGCCGTCGCTGCTCCCCGGATGGACTCGTGGCCACGTGCTCACCCACCTGGCGCGCAACGCCGACAGCAACACGGGCATCTTCCTCGCTGCCCAGCAGGGCGAGGTCGTCGCCCAGTACCCCGGCGGCGTCGAGCAGCGCGCCAACGACATCGAGGCCGGCAGCGGCCGCACGGCCGCGGAGCTGGCGATCGACGTCGAGGCGGCCATCGCCCGACTCGAGGCGGCGTGGGTCACGACGCCCGACGACCTCTGGGAGACCGGCCGCGGCCGCTCCGGTTCACGGGGCGAGCTGCCGTTGTCCGAGTGGGTCTTCTCGCGATGGCGCGAGACCGAGGTGCACCACGCCGACCTCGGGATGGGCTACACGTGGGCCCGCTGGCCCTCGGCCTACGTCCGTGAGGACCTGCGCCGGGCCACGATGGCCTACCGGGCCCAGCAGCCCATGGGCCAGGGCGAGCTGCCCGCCGCCGCCCTTGCCCTCGTGCCGAACGAGCGGCTGGCGTGGCTGCTCGGCCGCCACTGGCCCGACGGCCTCCACGAGGCGCCCCGGTGGATCTGACGCCAGACCTCCCGCTTTCACGCTGGTTCAAGAACCGGAGAGGTTCTCAAAGCAGCGTGAAACGGTGGGGGGTGGCGTGAAGGCGGCGCCATTCCCGTTCACGGCCGTCGTCGGCCACGACGACGCCAAGCTGGCCCTCACGCTGGCGGCCGTCGATCCCGCCATCGGCGGCGTGCTGCTGCGGGGCCAGAAGGGTGCCGCCAAGACCACGCTGGCGCGCGGCCTGGCGGCCTTGCTACCGGGCGAGGCGCCCTTCGCCGAGCTGCCTCTCGGCGCCACCGAGGACCGGCTCATCGGCACGCTCGACCTGGCCGCCGCGCTCGCCGGCGGCGAGCGGCGGTTCGAGCCGGGCCTGCTGGCAGCGGCCCACGGCGGCGTGCTCTACGTCGACGAGGTCAACCTGCTGGCCGACCACCTTGTCGACGTGCTGCTCGATGTGGCGGTGTCGGGTGTCAACCGCGTCGAGCGCGAGGGCATCAGCCACGAGCACCCGGCCCGGCTCGTGCTCATCGGCTCGATGAATCCCGAAGAAGGCGAGCTGCGGCCGCAGCTGCTCGACCGGTTCGGCCTCGCCGTCGACGTGGCGTCCTCGGTCGATCCCGACGAGCGAGCGCTCGCCGTCGAGCGCCGGCTGGCCTTCGACGCCGATCCGGTCGAGTTCAGCCGGGCGTGGGCGTCGGCCGAGTCGGAGCTGCGACGCCGCCTGGACCGGGCCCGGCCCGCCTCTGTGCCCACACCGTTGCTCCGCCGGATCAGCGCCCTCTGTGCCGCCATGGCCGTCGACGGCTTGCGCGCCGACATCGTCATCGCCCGGGCGGCCGCCGCCCGGGCCGGCCTCGAC
>JBKOXV010000192.1:0-3650 GCA_046725105.1 bacterium
CCCCAGCACGATGCCCTTGGCGATGAGACCGGACCAGAACTCGCTCGCGAACCAGAGCTCGTACACGACGAGGGCACTGACGGCGATGGCCCATGGAAGAACACGGCGCCACGTCGGGAGCCCGGCCCGATGGTCCTCGGGTGGGGTCTCGTCGGCAACCGACCCGGCGGCGCGCGCGCGGTCGCGTCCGAGGAAGAACAGGATCACGACGGTGAGAACGAACGGGATCGAGGACAGGAAGCCGGAGATGTCGCTCAGGAAGTCGGGCGCGTATCCGAACACGAGGTTCTGAAGCACGCCGAGCAGCAGCCCGGCTGCGAACGCGATGGGGATCGATCGCAGACCGGCCGCGACGACCGCGGCCAGAGACCCGAGCACCACGAGCGTGTAGTTGATGTCGCCGAGCCCCTGGAGCGGGGCGATCAGCACGCCACCCAGGCCTGCGAGCATCATCGACAGTACCCATGCGACTGCCGAGGTCTTGGCCGCGCTCACTCCTCGCAGTCCTGCGAGCTCGCGACGGTCGACGCCGGCCCGCATCTCGAGCCCGACGCGCGTGTGTCGTAGCACCAGCCACAGGAGCACGGCGGCGGCGCCGGCGGCAACGAACACGGCGAGCTGGTCCGAGTTGATGGCTACGCCGCTGAGCGGCCGCCAGACGACTTCACGCGGGCTGGGGCCGAGGCCGGGCGGCTGAAAGCCAGGTGCGTTCGTCGGCAACGCCAGCTCGAGGACTGAGTTCGCCACCGTCTCGACCAACCACAGCACGAGCGCAGGGAGTGCGACGAGCAGGCCGATCGTGCCGACGATCCGGGCGTACACGGGCGCGTCGGCGAGCCGCCGCAACAGGATGTGCTCGAGCAAGAGGCCCAGCAGCGGCGCGAACACCAGGACCGCCACGATCGCCGAGGGGACGATCGGCCAGCCCAGGCCGCCGGCCGACGTCGACTCGTGCAACTGAAAGAACACATACGCGGTAACGAACGCGACTGCGCCGTGGGCGAAGTTGAAGATGCCCGAGGTTTGGTAGGTGAGGACCAGCCCCGACGCCATCACGGAGTAGATGGCGCCCGCCACCACGCCCGAGATCACGAGGTTGAGCAGCTTCTCCACGAATGGCTCCTCGTGATCTCGGGCGCGGCTCCTTAGGGACTAGACCTTGATCTCCTTGTAGCACTTGAAGGGCACCCGGATCGTGTAGTTGGTGCCGTCGCTCTCGACGAGCGTCCCGCACGGTGACTGACCCGTATGTCCTCTTGGGAACGTGATCGTGCCGAGCACGTCCTGCACGCCAAACTTGAAGTTCCTGTTGGCTGCCCTCAAGAAGCGCTCCGCTGTGAGGTTCCGGCCCGTCTTCTTGAGCATCGCCACGAACATGTCGGCGGACAGGTAGCCGGCGAGTACGGGCTGCGTCAGCAGCTGGTCGGGTTTCACGGCCTTGATCTCGTTGATGATCTGCTGCATCGCCGTGTTGCCCTGTTGCGCCGACTCGAATGCGTTGAACTGGATGAAAACCGCCTGGCCCTTATAGGCCGCGGCAGTCCGCGGGTCGTATCCCACCGCGTTGGTGAGGACGCCCCGATACCCGAGGTCGAGCAGCTTGCTCTGGAGCCCGTTCGTGTTCGAGAAGTCCATGACGACGAACACCGCGTCCGGTGGGTTCCCCTTGTTGCTCGACATGATGTCGTTGGCGAATGGCGCGTAGTCACTCACTGTTGCCGGCGCCGGCGGAACCGGGTTCTTGCTGTAGACGACCTTGAAGCCAGCATTCTTCGCCGATGCCGATATCACCTTTGCGCCCGTGCGGCCGGAGTCATTGTCCTCCGAGATCACGGCGGCGGTCTTACCCTTCACGTCACCGTCGAAATATGTCTTCATCATGTCTCCCCAGGTGGCGCCGGCCACTTTGGCGTCCTCGGGCGTGAGGCAGCCGGTGAACCCGAATCCGAACGGGTTGCTGCAAAACCCCGACGAGATGCCCCAACCGATGAACGGCGTCTTGTTCTGGGCGAAGAAATCGCTCGCGCCGAGGAACGGCGTGATCACCGGAACGGCGGCGAAGATCTGGTCCTCCTGGACAAGCTTCCTGCCCTCGTCGAGGTCCTTGTTCTGGTCGCTGCCATCGTCGCGGAAGCCAACAAAGTTGATCCTGCGTCCGCCGGGAATCTCGTTGTTGCTGTTGGCCTTGTCGAAGCGCGCCTGCGCGCCGACGGCCGAATCCTGATAGAAGGCCGCGTACCCGAGGCCGCCGACCGTGATCGTGTCGTCTGTGACGCCGCGCGTCTCGCCCGCCGGTCGTGCCGACGTCCCTGCCACGGCCACGCTGCTCGTAGCGACCACGAGCGCCAGCACCGCGAGCGCGCCCACCAGCTTGTGTCGCTTCACGTCATTCCCCCCGTTGTTCGTTACTGACCGAGGTACGCAGTACGCACCGCGGAGTCGGATTGAATCTCCTTCGCACTCCCGACCGCGATCACCTCACCCAGGTTGAGCACGGCGACCCGGTCGCATTGCTCCATCACGAACCCCACGTCGTGCTCGACGAGCAGCACCGCGCACGACTCCTCGGCCTGGATCCCCCGGATGCGCTCCCCCAGTCGCGCCATCTCGCTGTCCCCCAGCCCGGACGTCGGCTCGTCGAGGAGCAGCACCCGCGGCGGGTCCACGATCGCCCGCGCCAGCTCCACCATCCGGGCCAACCCCATCGGCAACGACCCCGCCGGTTGGGCGGCCACCTCGGTCAGGCCGCAAAGCTCCAGCACGTGATGGACCCGCTCGCGGCGCTCGCGCTCGCGCCGGCGGCGGCTGAAAAGACCGAGCAGGTCGGCTGACAGGCCACCACCGCCCCCGCGCCACTCGAGCGCGGCGAGCACGTTGTCCGCGATCGAGAGCCAGCCGTACGTCTGGACCCGCTGGAACGTGCGGCGCAGCCCGGCGCGCGCCCGGCGCGCCGCCGGCCAACGCGTGATGTCGCTCCCGTCGAGCATGACCCGGCCGTTATCGGGGATGCGGACGCCGGAGACGACATCGAACAGCGTCGTCTTGCCGGCGCCGTTGGGACCGATCAGGCCGCAGACCTCGCCCGCGTCCACAACAAGGTCGACGTCGGTGAGCGCGGCGATCCCGCCGAAATGCACGCTCACGCGCTCGAGCCCGAGGACGAGCCCGTCCCCGGTAGTGCCGTCGGACCGGACGCGATCGACCGTCGTCACGACTGGAGCACCGTCTCACCGGTTCGCATGCGTGTGCTCCGGTGCATCGGGTCGCGGTCGAACTCGGGGATGACCTCCTGGCCGAACAGCCGGAGGGTCTCGACGGCGAGCTCCTGCGGGAGGCCGACCGGCAGTCCGAACGCGACCTGGTCGCAGCCGACCTGCTCGTAGCGTCGGACCTGCTCGGTAACCTGGTCGGGGTCTCCGCACAGCAGGAAGCCGGCCTCGATGCGGCCCTCGATGTCGTCGAGCGTCGGCTCCGGCATCACGTTCGGCCAGGCGGTGAAGCCTTCGGGTACCGGGAACGTGTCGTGGTACAGGAACACGAGCGACTGCAGGTACGAGATCTGCATGTTGCACGCCGCCTCGCGCGCCTTGCGGCCGTCCTCGAGGCAGACGAGGCCGTTCGTGATCATCACGTTGTCGTTGACGTACCGG
>JBKOXV010000187.1:0-10996 GCA_046725105.1 bacterium
CAGCAGGGCCAGGAGGCCGCGCGCCTCCGACTCCGCCGGCATCAGCTCCACGAGCTGCTTGGCCAGGGCGATGGCCGTCGCCGCCAGCGGGAGGTCGGTGTCCCCCGAGTAGCCCTGGTTGAAGACGAGGTAGACGACGGCGAGGACGGCGCCGAGCCGTTCGTCCAGCAACTCGGGCGGTGGCACCTCGTACGGGATGCCCGCGTGAGCGATCTTGCGGCGGGCGCGCACCAGGCGCTGGGCCATGGTCGGCTCCGGCACGAGGAAGGCCCGAGCGATGTCGGCGACCTCGAGCCCCGCGACGGTGCGCAGGGTGAGCGCGACCTGGGCCGGAAGGGCGAGGGCGGGGTGACAGCACGTGAAGATCAGGCGCAACCGGTCCTCGTCGGCAGCGCTGGGCGGCTCCGCCGTCAGGGACGCTTCGGCCAGCTTGGCCCGCTCGGACGTGGCTCGGCGCAGGAGATCGATCGCCCGGCGCCTCGCCGTGAGGGCGAGCCACGCCGGCGGGTTCGGCGGCGTCCCGTCGACCTCCCAACGCACGAGCGCCGTCGCGAACGCATCACTGGTGGCATCCACGGCGAGGGCCCAGTCGCCGGTGAGCCGGATGAGCCCGGCCACGATGCGGGCCCAGTCCGACCGGTGTGCGCTCGCGACGGCGTCGGCGGCTGACGTCATTCGTCGAGCTTCGCCACGGGGCGGATCTCGATGCGACCACGCCGGGCCATCGGATGGCGGGTCACGTAGTCGATCGCCTCGTCCAGGTCCTTGCAGTCGAGGATGTCGTAGCCGACGATCCACTCCTTGGACTCCGTGTACGGGCCGTCGACCACCAGGACCTGTCCGTCTCGGACACGCACGGTCGTGGCGTCGTCGACCGGGCACAGCGCGTCGCCCCGCAGCCGGATACCGCGCCGGTCGCCCTCCGCCACCCAGTTCAGGATCTCCTCGTCGCTCTCCGGCGGCGCCCCGGGCTCCGGGTCGGTGGCGATGAACAGCAGATATTCCATGACGTGCTCCTTCTCGAGACGGTACGTCAGTACAACGAACGGCCGGGCCTCGGAAACGACACCGCGCCCGGTCAACGAGCGGCTATCACTCCGGGGATGGATCCAGTCCGCACGATCGAGGAGCAGTGCGAGCTCCTTGGAGCCACCTGGGGCTGGTGGGCAGCCACGCTGGGCTCGCTGGGTGACGCCGACTGGCATCGACCGACCCGCCTCGAGGGCTGGGACGTCGCCGCCCTCGTGGCCCACCACTCCCTGCTGGTGCCGGTCCTCGCCCGCCTGGCCCGGAACCCCGTCGACGACGCTCCGCCCACCTCGACGGCGGCCGCCATGCTGAGGCGTTTCAACGAGCCCGACGGTGTCGCCCACACCCTCGCCCACGCGGTGGCCGAAGGCGCTCGGAAGATGGCCTCGACACAGACGTCCGAGGGCCTCGTCGCCGTGTTCACGACAGCGGCACCGGCGTCGATCGACGCCGCCCGCCACGCCGGCGCCGTCGTCGTGGAGTACTTCCGGCACGGCCGCCTCCCGCTCGCCGACGCCATGTCGATCATGATCATGGAAGGCGTCGTCCACGGCCTCGATCTCGTCCGGGCCGTGGACCGCCCACCGGAACCGCCCGCGGGCGCGTTGCAGTTCACGGCCCGGCTGCTCACCGACCTCGCCGATCCGGTGACATTCGTGGAAGCGGCGACCGGCCGTATCCCAGCCGAAGTCTTCCCGGTCATCCGATGACGCCGTGCCGGGACGGTACGAAAACCGCCGCCGGAGTGTCGATGTGACACCGTCGGCTCCGTCCTGTGCATGACGGAGGCGCTGACCCCTCCGCAGGCCACAGGAGATGAACTATGACCAAGCTCCGCGTGAACAGCTTCGGTGTCTCTGTCGACGGCTACGGGGCCGGACCAGGTCAAGGCCTCGACCACCCGCTCGGCGTGGGCGGGGAGGAACTGCATCAATGGGTCGTGTCCACCCGCATGTTCCGCACCAGGCAAGGCGAACCAGGGGGAGACACCGGCCCCGACGACGATTTCGCGGCCCGAGGCTTCGACGGCATCGGTGCCTGGATCCTGGGCCGCAACATGTTCGGGCCGATCCGCGGGCCTGGCCCGACGACGCCTGGAGGGGCTGGTGGGGAGACATCCCGCCGTACCACTGCCCCGTCTACGTCCTCACCCGCCACCCCCGGCCGTCGTTCGACATGGAGGGCCGGCACCACGTTCCATTTCGTGACCGGTGGCATCCACGACGCCCTCGAACAAGCCACGGCGGCGGCCAACGGACTCGATATCCGGCTCGGAGGTGGCGTGAACACCATCCGCCAGTACCTCGGCGCCCGTCTCCTCGACGAGCTCCACATCGCCATCGCCCCCTGCTCCTCGGCGCCGGCGAACCACTGCTCGCCGACCTCGATGTCCCCCGCCTCGGCTACCAGATCACCGAACACACGCCGACGGCCAAGGCCACTCACATCGTCCTGTCGCGCCGCGACTGACGCCGACGTTGCCCCGGGCGGGATTCGAGCCAGCTCGACCTTGCCGGGACTCCGCACTCTCCCCTCCACGAGACGGCCACCCGCCTGATCAAGCCCACAGGCGACTTCGCATGGCCGAGTGGGCTGGTGGACAGCGTGACTGAACCGCTCAGACGGGCCTCTCGTACACGACGACCTGGTCGGCCTCGTCGCCGGTGAACGGTCGGCGATCCCACCCGGACCACCGCTCTCGCAGCCGGAGACCGGCGATGCGTGCCATGAGGTCAAGCTCTGGCGGCCAAACGTACCGGTACGGCGCCGAGTGGCAGACGAGCTGGCCATTTACCCGTAACCAATGGTGGGACCACGAGGTCTGGCCGAGGACGTCGTCGAACGTCTCGATGCCGATGTGGTCGGTCTCCATGGTGAAGACCCGTCCGAGTTCGCCTGGTGGCAACCGACGAAGCTGGGGTACGGACACCTCGACGACGAAAACACCGCCCGGCTCGAGGTGCCGCGCCGCGTTCTCGAAGACGGCCACCTGCTCGTCCTGGGTGGTGACGTTGATGATGGCGTTGAAGACGATGTAGACGAGGCCGAAGGTGCCCTCGACACGGGTGGAGCACATGTCGCCGACGGTTATCCCAATGGCCTCGGCACCTGCCTTCTTGCCGAGCTCCGCCACCATGGCCACCGATAGGTCGATGCCGTGAACAGGTACACCACGCATGCTCAGCGGAAGAGCGACCCGCCCGGTGCCCACGGCGAACTCCAGCGCTCGCTTGCCGTTGGCCAGCTCAGCAAGTGTGGCGACGGTCGCGTCGAGCACCGCCGGGTCGAACGCATCCGCCCATGTCGCGTCGTAGACCTGTGCGATGTCCGGTCCCCACTCCACCACGCCCACGGGTCCAGCCTTGCAGAGCGCGACGGCCCCGGCCCACGGCTTACGTGCCGCCAAGGGCACAGCGGCACCGGCTCTCGACCCGTCACAGCGACTCGGTCGCATTCGTGGACCCGATGGGTGGTGGCGGTCGTCGAGCCGGTCGCCCGAGCCGACGAGCGCGGCTGCCCCGCCGGCCGAAAATCGTTCGGGAAACCGACCTTCGGAGCCCGCCATCCCGTGAGTGCGATGAGCGGATTGTTGCACGATGGGGATGTGTGCCATCACAGGGTGAGGATCATTGCGTCGACGGGCTTCTCGCCGCCGCGCACCACAAGCCGCTCGGATCGTGCCAGGGGATGATCGGCAGCGACGAGGGCTTACAGATCGGAGGCGTCACAACCTCACCCGCCGAAGCGTGCGACTGCAGACGGGCACCGACGTTCACCGCGTCGCCAAGAGCAGTGAAGTCCCTCACCGATCCTGATCCGACGTTGCCTACGAACGCGATGCCCGCGTTGGCGGCCACGCCGACCGGCATGTCATCGACCGCGCGGGCGAGGTCGAGAGCGGCGAGGACCGCCTTGCGGCGGTAGTCCGGCCCGGCGAGGCCCCGGAGAAACAGCGCCATGACTTCATCGCCGATCAGCTTGTCGACCAGGCCGTCGTGGTGGATGAGCACGCCCGCCGCGGTCGCGTAGAAGCTGTTGAGCCTTCGAGCGAATTCTGTGGCTCGTGGATCGCTCGCCGGTCGTCCTCGCGCCGCGGACGTCGGCGAACACCACGCCGATGTCGATCTCGATCCCGCCGCTCGGGAGATGATCGAAGCAGTACTGGTGCGTGTGTGTTTTGAAGTGACGACGGCGTCGCCGCGCCGGATTGGCCGAAGCCGCTCGACTGGCAGGCCCTGCTCGTAGATGGGTACGAGCCGCTCAGGGCGGTGCGGCGCGTCTTCCGGCGCCTCCCTCACGACCCGCTGTGCAAGCTGTGCCAGAACCCATTCGGGGGAGTGGGCGGCAAGCTGGTCGGCCTGGTCGGTCGGAAGCCTTCGCGGAAGAACCCCAACTTGTGCCGACGCTGACGTCAACGATGTCGTCGAAATGATCGCCAGAGCCGAACGAGCCAGGCTCGTGCGCGACCGTCGCCATCGGCGGCCGAGTCTGCCACCCGCCGAGCCATTCGGGGCCAGGGATTCACTGGGGCTCAGTGAGTGCCTTCGCCGTAGTCACCGAAGGGGCGGTCACGCTCTCTGACCGCCTCGCGCCACCCGACCTGCTGGGCGCGGGCCACGAAGTCGAGGCCCTCCTGGGTGTGGCGGGCGACGCCGTCGAACAGGAAGCCGAGCAGGCGGCTGGTATCGGGCTGGTACTGGTGGCGGGCTATGTCGTTGAGCAGCCACTTCATCATCTGCAGCTGGTTCAGCGGCAGCAGTGCGATGCGCCGCGCCAGGGCGGTGGCGTAGTCGGCGAGCTCAGCGTCGGGCACGCAGGCGAGGATCATGCCGGCATCGCCGGCCTCGCGTGCCGTCAGCTCGTCGCCGGTGAAGAGATAGCGCTTGGCCCGTTCCAGACCGAGCCGGGCGACCCATACCCACGGTGCCTCTGGCACTCCCCAGACCCGCGCCGGCGGATACCCGAAGCGGGCAGCCTCGCCGGCCACGATGAGGTCGACGTTGAGCACCATGTCGGTGCCGCCGGCGATACACCATCCCTGCACAGCGGCCACCGTCGGCTTGGAGATCTCGTGGAGCTTGGCGAACGTGTCGCCGTAACGCCCGATCATCTGCACGTCGGCGACGCTGTCCCACACCCGGTCACGCCCCGCCTCCTCGGCCGCCTGAGCCAGCGTCGACCAGTCGAGCCCGAAGCCGGCGCAGAACGCCGGACCCTCAGCGGCCAGCAGCACGACTTTGACGGTCGCATCACGGTCGGCGGCGTCGAGCGCAGCGCCGAGCTCGTCGCGCAGCGCCGGCGTTATCGTGTTGTACTCGGCCGGCCGGCACAGCACGAGGCGCCGCACGGCGCCGTCGTTCTCGATGCGGATCGTTTCACCCACCGGTCGCTCCTGACTATCCGACCGCTGACGCTACGCGCTGGGCCGGCGGATAAAGATTGTCGGCATGACGCGGCTGTCGACGTCTCACTGGATTCCTGACGGCAGTGGGCCACCGCTGCGCACGGACGCGACGATCGGCGCGCTGTTGCGCGAGGTGGCGGCCGCCGTGCCGGAGCGGGTCGCGCTCGTCGAGGGACTGGCCGGCTCGGGCGCCCGGCGCTGGACCTACGCCGAGCTGCTGGGCGACGCCGATCGGTGTGCGCGGGCGCTGCTTCGCTGGTTCGAGCCGGGCGAGCGCGTCGCCGTGTGGGCTCACAACCTGGCGGAGTGGGTGCTGCTCGAGTACGCAGCCGCGCTCGCCGGGATGACGCTCGTGACGATCAATCCGAGCTTCCAGCCGGCCGAGGCCGCCTATGTTCTCGGGCAGTCCCGGGCGGCTGGCGTGTTCGTCGTCCCGGAGGTTCGGGGCAACCAGTTGGCCGCCCATGCCGAGGCGATCCGCGGCGACCTCGCCGACCTGCGCCACGTCCTTCGTCTCGACGAGCTCGCCGATCTGGTGGCCTCCGCCGACGGCGACGACGCGATCGAGTTGCCCGATGTCCGACCGGGTGACCGGGTACAGATCCAGTACACCAGCGGCACGACCGGCTTCCCGAAGGGGGCGATGCTGTGCCACGCCGGGGTCGTGAACAATGCAATGTTGTGGGCCGACCGGGTCGGGATCCCGGACGGAGCAGTGTGGCTGTCGCCGATGCCGTTGTTCCACACCGGCGGCTGTGTGATGGGCGTCCTCGGCGCTCTAAACCGCCGCGCCACCCTCGTGCTGATGCCGATGTTCGACCCCGCCCTGTTCCTGAAGTTGATCGAGCGGGAACGTTGCTGGTTCGCCGCCGCGGTGCCGACGATGCTGATCGCCGTCATGGATCATCCCGACGCCCCCGGGCGTGACCTGTCGTCGTGGAAGTCGACAGTGTCCGGCGGCGCCCAGGTGCCCGAGGCGCTGGTGCGGCGAATTGAAGACACCCTCGGCGTCGACTTCACCATCGTCTACGGCCAGACCGAGTGCTCGCCGGTGCTCACCAACACTCTGCCAACGGACACGTCGGAGGACAAGGGGCGCACCGTCGGGCCGCCGCTGCCACATACCGAGGTGCGCATCGTCGACCCGGTCACCCTGCAGACGGCGCCGCTCGGCACGGCCGGGGAGTTGTGGGCGCGGGGCTACTTCACGATGCTCGGCTACTTCGACAAGCCCGAAGCCACGGCGGAGACGCTGCTTCCCGACGGCTGGCTGCGGACCGGCGACCTCGCCACGATGGACGAGCGCGGCTACTGCCGCATCGTCGGCCGGCTCAAGGACATGATCATCCGCGGCGGCGAGAACCTGTTCCCCGCTGAGATCGAAGAGGTTCTCTACCGGCATCCCGCCGTCGCCGAGGTCGCCGTCGTCGGCCTCCCCGACGACAAGTGGGGCGAGATCGTGGGCGCGTTCATCAGGCCCACCGATCCCGCTTCCCCGCCTCGAGTCACCGAGCTGCGTGCCCACCTGCGCGCCGTGCTGTCACCACAGAAGACTCCGACCAGCTGGTACACCGTTACCGAGTTCCCGCTCACCGGATCCGGCAAGATCCAGAAGTTCGCCATCCGGAATGCCTGGGAACGCGGCGCCCACCGCGGTCACGAATTGCCCGCCTGAGCCGCGACTCCGACCCGCCGAATCCGGCCGCCGTGGCGGGTCGCCAGGGGCAACCGACCAGTGCCCCTTGCTCCTCCCTCGCGTGATCCGGCCCGACGGCGGCCATCTTCCACGGAGATGAAGATTGGTCAGGGTGTCAGCACGACCTTGCCCGGAATGTGCTCGGTCGACTTCGCCATGAAGGCGTTTCGCGCCTCGGCCAGCGGGTAGACCGCGCCGACCTGAGGGCGCAGCTCGCCCTGGTCGACGAGGCGAGCAATGTCGCGGAGTTGGGCACCGCTCGGGTCCCGTACGAAGTGAACGGTGCGGACGTCGTCCCGATCGGTTTGTGGTGGAGCCATGACGGACACCAGGGCACCACCGGGCTTGACGATCGCCGGTGAACGGGCGAGAACGTCGCCGCCGATGGTGTCGTAGACGAGATCGACGGGACCGGTCGTCGTCTCCCAACCGTCCCGCTCGACGTCCACGAAATCATCGGCGCCGAGCTCGAGCACGCGCTGACGAGCGCCGGCTCGACCAGTACCGATGACGTGGGCGCCGGCCCAGCGGGCGAGCTGCACTCCCATCGACCCAACCCCACCGCCAGCGCCATGGATCACGACCGACTGTCCGGACTCGAGCCGGCCGTGGTCGAACAGCGCCTGCCACGACGTGAGCCCGGCCTGCGGGATCGCAGCTGCCTCGACGAAATCGACCGTCGTGGGCTTCGGGGCCAAGCTGCGAGCCTCGATGGCCACGTACTCGGCCGCCCACCCATCGCGGTACCCGTCGATCAGGCCGAAGACCTCGTCGCCCACCGACACGCCGGCGGCGCCGTAGCCCAGCGCGACCACGACACCGGACCCCTCATGGGCCGGGATCAACCACGCCCGGTTGTGTCCGGCTCGATCAGTCCAAAGGGGCCACGTCAGCTCGGTCGGGGTGAAGCTGGCGGCACGCACCTGCACCAGTGCGTCGCTGATCGCCGGCTGGGGATCCGGGGCGTCCTCGAACAACAGACCCTCAATGCCTTCGAAGCCCTCCGGCTTCTGGATGCGAACGGCCTTCATGGGAAACCTCCTGGTCACATCAGTTGGGGGCCGGGGCCCGGCGTCTACCCCTATCGACGAACGGCGCGGCGGGGATTCGACACTCCAGCCCCATCGCTGGGGAATCACGCGATCTTCGCATTCGTGCCGTGGATTGGTGCGAGGCCCAACTCCCGCGTGCAGGAAAGACCGTTCCCCTCTTCACGCAGCGATATGACCTCCACTTGTGCCTCGGAAGCTCATGCGACCTGCCCGCGATCAGCGACGCTGTGACAGTCGAGCAGTTGCCTGCTCGTCGATATATCGGCTGCGGTGGAGTCGATGCCGAGCGCGCCTGTCCAGCGAGCCGCGGAAGGGCGTGATGTCGCGAGCAGCGGCTACGCGTGGAGCTTGGTCGGCGACACGATGATCGGCTCGGAGTAGAGCCCCGCGAACCGTTGCGCGGTCCCGAAGATGGCGGCGATCCGCTCGATGTACTTCGCCACGTACTCGGCCACCTGGTCAGCGGGAGGCTCGGCGGGAGCACGAGTGGCGGTGCCCTCGATCCGAACGACGTCGCGGCCGAGGTCGGTGACATCAAGGACCAGCGCGACGTTCGGGTTGACGTCGATGTTGCGCAGCTTGGTCTTGTTCGGTTGGCTGTAAATGAGGATCGACTCGTCGTCGCGGAGCAGGTACCACACCGGTACACAGTCGGGGCGTCCCCTCGGGCTCACGGTGGTGAGCCACGCCATGAGGTTCGTTCGCAACCTGCCTTCGACGCGCCGACGCCGATCTGCTGGCAGTCCGTCGGTGAGTTGCACGTCATCCACCTCTCATCTCGGCAGCGGCTATTGGCCCTTTCTACGATGTCCGCGGCGCTAGACGGCCGGGGCGACGCGGGCGGCGTCGATCTGCAGCGAGTCGACGACCCGACTGGCGAGTCCCACCAACTCGGCGCCCGCGAGAGCTGGCGCCTGCAGCAGGACATCGGTCAATGACGCGATGGCTGACAACGTCGCCTCGTCGGTCAGCCGGCCAACGTGGTCCGACTTCGTGCGCGGCACCTCGATCCCGAGTTCCGCCACGACGTAGGCGCCCTGCCAGGTGAGGGTCTGGACCATCATGCGCCGGGCATTCGGTCCGCCGGACGTGCCCGCACTGATCACGGCGACGGGCTTGCGGTAGACCGAGCCTGAGCCGACGAGCCAGTCGAACGCGTTCTTCACCGCTCCGGCGAGAGCTCCGGCATATTCGGGTTCAGCGATCAGCACGGCGTCCGCGCTGCTCACCCTCTGCCGCCAGTCGGCGACGACCTCGATCGGCTCGTCGTTGCGGTCCGGGTCGAAGGCCGGGACGTCAGCCAGCCGATCGAAGTCGTCGACCGTGGCGCCTCTGGCCACGGCACGGGCCGACGCCGCGTCGAGCGCCGCACGGTTCGCCGATCGATCCTGCAGGCTGCCGCAGACCGCCAGCAGGCGGACGTTCGGACGTTGCTCGGCGCTCATGTCCGAATCAACACCTCGACCGCCGAAAACACTCCTCACCGCGACCGCAGCGTGTGTGACATCAGCAGAGTTCCAGTACGCCCCGCCGAATGGCGCTTCGAGGCGAACGTTTGCCGGGGACTCGTAGCCGGCAGCTAGCCCGATCCGCCAAGGCGAGTGTGGTCGAGAATGGCGGCAACGATGGTCTCCCAATCGGCCTGATCGACGCCGTGCCCGGCTCCCTCGATGGGCAGCAGCGTTGCACCCGGAATCTCCTCCGTCAGCGCCTCCCCGTGCCCGAACGGGAACATCGGATCCGCCGTGCCGTGGATCACCAGCGTGGGAACCTTTATCGAGGACAAGGGCTGGTGTGACCGATCGTCGTCGGCGATGGCGTCGTGGTTTTGCAGGGCCGCAACGTTGCGGGCGCGCTCGACGTCGCGCCGGGCGAACTCACGGAATGCCGCCTCATCGAAGGGGCGCTCGGCTCCGTTGAGGATACGGGAGTAGCCGACTACGTACTCGATCACCGATTCGGGGTCCGACCAGTCCACCTCGGCGGTCGCCGCGAAGCGCACGAACTCCTCGGTCGGCGGTGGGAGCCCGCGGTCAGCGGGCGTCGCAGGAGAGGTACTTATCAGGACAAGCGAGAGCACGCGATCGGGGAAATCCAGCGCGAGGAGCTGCGCGAAGGCCCCGCCGGCCGAGACGCCGACGATGTGAGCCGCCCGGAGCCCGTAGGCGTCGAGCACACCGGCGGCGTCGGCGACCAGGTCGGCGCCGTTGTACGTAGGGTGGCCGGGCTCGTCCGTGACCGATCGGCCGGTGTCGCGGTGGTCGTAGCGGATCACGAGCCGGCCTCCGTCGGCGAGAACCCGGCAGAAGCCCTCGTCCCACCAGAGCATCGACCCGCCGAGACCCATGAGGAGAAGGATCGGAGGGTCGGCCGGGTCGCCGAACGGCTCCGTGCAGAGCGCCACCCCGTTTGTTTCGATCATCCGCTCGGCCACGTCGCCTCCTCTCACGCAACCCCAGAGCCCTCCGAAGCCGAAGGTGCCCACCTCGTCGATCACGTAGATGCCCGGAGCTCACCGCCGGGCGCCGAGCCTAGGAGACTGCTGAGCAAGTCGGGTCGTAGGCTTCGTGACGGGTCGGGGAGATGGCCGAACCGAAGAGCCGGCGTGTGAGGGCTGTGAGCCGGTCGCCCTGGTTGGGTTGATCCCGTAGGTGTGGCGCCTTGTTGCCTCCCCCGACCTGTTTAGGGGGCGACGGCCCAGCCGGCTTGGTCGTGGCGAAGCCCAAGGTTGATGAGGCGCCGAAGGTTGAGGGCGGCGAGCCGAGTGGTGAGCCAGAGCTGGTTGCGGGCCACGCCGCGGTAGCGGACCTTGCG
>JBKOXV010000109.1:0-7059 GCA_046725105.1 bacterium
GCCCGAGGTGGTCCAGCAGGTGCTCGATCTGGCCCCTGGGTTGGTGGTGGTGGACGAGGCCTATGGGCAGTTCGCACCGTGGTCGGCGCTCGACCTCGTCGGCGACGATCATCCGTTGGTGGTCACCCGCACGTACTCCAAGACATGGTCGATGGCCGCCGCCCGGCTTGGGTACCTCGTCGGTCCGGCGTGGCTGGTGGCCGAGCTGGACAAGGTCGTCCTGCCCTACCACCTCGACGCCGCCAAGCAAGCGGCCGGCCGCATCGCCTTGCGCTTCGCCGACGAGATGGAGGCGCGCGTCAAGGCGATCGTGCTCGAGCGTGAGCGACTGATGAGCGCGCTTGCAGCGTTGCCCGTCCACGTGTGGCCGTCCGGCGCCAACTTCATCCTGTTCCGACCCACCGGCACGGACGGGCACGAGGTCTGGCGCCGCCTGCTCCAGCGCGACGTGCTCGTGCGGGACTGCTCGTCGTGGCCCCGGCTCGACGGCTGCCTGCGAGTCACGATCGGCACCCACGACGAGGACGACGCCTTCCTCGCCGCGCTGACCGAGGCCGTGGCGTGACGCGCCCGGCCGCCAACCGGCGCACGACGGCCGAGACGGACGTCGCCGTCGCCATCGACCTCGACGGCACCGGCCGCACCGAGACCACCACCGGCCTGCCCTTCTACGACCACATGCTCGACCAGCTCGGCCGGCACGGAGGCTTCGATCTCACGGTGAAGGCCACGGGCGATCTGCACGTCGACGCCCACCACACCGTCGAGGACACTGCCATCGTGCTCGGCGAGACGTTCCGGCAGGCCCTCGGCGACAAGGCCGGCATCCGGCGTTTCGCCAGCGGTCGTTTCCCCCTCGACGAGGCGCTCGTCGACGTCGCCCTCGACCTGTCGGGCCGGCCCTTCGTCGTGTGGGAGGTCCCGCTGCCCGAAGCCATCCCGCTCGGCTCACCGCCGTTCGACCCCAGCCTGGCCGAGCACGCCATCACCAGCTTCGCCGTCGCCGCCGGCATCACGTTGCACGTCACCCTGGTGCGGGGCCGCAACGTGCACCACATCGTCGAGGCGTCGTTCAAGGGGTTGGCCCGGTGCCTCCGCGACGCCGTGCGGATCGAGGGCGGCGGCGTCCCGTCCACCAAGGGGGTCTTGTGAGCCCGCCCGTGATCGCCGTCCTCGACTACGGCATCGGCAACCTCCGTTCGGCCCAGAAGGCGCTCGAGCGGATCGGCGCCGACGCCCACCTCACCGCCGACCCGGAGCTCGCGGGGAGCGCCGACGGCGTCGTCCTACCCGGCGTGGGCAACTTCGGCCGGTGCATGGAGGCGTTGCGGGACGCCCGGCTCGACACGGTCGCCCTCGACGCCGTCGCCAGCGGCCGCCCCTTCCTAGGCATCTGCGTCGGCATGCAGATGCTCTTCGACGCCAGCGACGAGAGCCCCGGAGCGCGGGGCCTCGGCGTCGTGCCCGGCGTCGTCCGGGCCTTGCCCTCCACCGTGAAGCGACCCCAGATGCAGTGGAACACCCTGCACGTCACTCGGCCGAGCCGGCTCTTCGCCGGCCTGGGCGACGTTCCGTGGATGTACTTCGTGCATTCCTACCATCCTGTTCCCGCCGATCCCGACGTCGTGATCGCCACGTGCGACTACGGCGGCCAGGTGGTCGCGGCCGTCGAGCGGGGCAACGTCGCCGCCGTCCAGTTCCATCCGGAGAAATCCGCCCACGCCGGCCTCGGCCTGCTCGCCAACTGGGCCTCAGCACTGGTGCCGGCATGACCGAGCGCATCGAGCTCTATCCCGCCATCGACCTGCGGGGCGGAAAGGCCGTCCGGCTCGTGCGCGGCGACTACGACGCCGAGACGGTCTACGACGACGACCCCGTCGCCGTGGCCGCCGGCTACGCCGCCGACGGGGTCCGCTGGCTGCACGTGGTCGATCTCGACGCCGCCCGCAGCGGCGAGCCCGTCAACCGGCCCATCATCGCGTCGATCGCCGACCGGGTCGCCCCCCACGGGGTGAAGGTCCAGGCCGGTGGAGGAGTGCGCTCGGAGGACACCGCCGAGGCGCTGGCCGACGCCGGCGTGGCCCGCACCGTGGTCGGCAGCGCCGCCCTGGAGGATCCCGACCTCGTGCGTCGCATCGCCGCCCGCCAGTCCGTCGCGGTGGCGCTCGACGGTCGACACGGCATGGCGGCGCTCCACGGCTGGGTCGACGAGGCCGCCGTCAGCGTGCTCGACGCCCTGCCGAACTTCGAGGACGCCGGCGTCGAGGCGGCCATCCTCACGGAAATCACACGCGATGGCACGCTCGAAGGCCCCGACATCGAGGGGCTGCGGGCGGCGCTGGCGCGCACGACCCTCCCCATCATCGCCTCAGGTGGCGTGGGCAGCGTGGAGGACCTGGCGACCTTGGCGTCGCTGGAGTACGACGGTCGCCACCTGGCGGGAGTCATCGTGGGCACGGCGCTCTACGAGGGGCGGTTCCGGGTGGCGATGGCGATGTCGGCCCTCGGCTCCGTCTGATCGATGAGGACGGCGCGCGTCATCCCGTGTCTCGACGTCACGGGTGGACGCGTCGTCAAGGGCGTCAACTTCGTCGGCTTGCGCGATGCCGGCGACCCCGTCGAACTGGCCGCCCGCTACGACGCTGAAGGCGCCGACGAGCTGGTGTTCCTCGACATCACGGCGTCGTCCGACGGCCGCGACACCATGGTCGAGGTCGCCCGCCGCACCGCCGAGGAGGTGTTCATCCCGTTCACTGTCGGCGGCGGCATCCGGCGCCTCGACGACGCCCGGCGCCTCCTGCGGGCCGGTGCCGACAAGGTGAGCGTGAACACGAGCGCCGTCGACCGGCCGGAGCTGATCGGCGAGCTGGCCGGCGAGTACGGCGCTCAGTGCGTCGTGTGCGCCATCGACGCCAAGGCCCGTCCCGAGGGCGCCGGCTGGGAGGTCTACGTGCACGGCGGCCGCACGCCGACAGGGCGGGACGCCGTGGCGTGGGCCGAGGAGGCGGTGCAGCGCGGTGCCGGCGAGATCCTGCTGACGTCGATGGACCGCGACGGCACGCGCGACGGCTATGACTGCGCGCTCACCCGCACGGTGGCCGACGCCGTCTCCGTGCCCGTGATCGCCAGCGGCGGGGTGGGGACGCTCACGCACCTCGTCGAAGGCGTGCTCGACGGTGGGGCCGACGCCGTGCTGGCGGCGTCGATCTTCCACTTCGCCCAGCACACGGTGGCCGAGGCCAAGGCCGCCCTACAGGCCGCCGGGATCACCGTGCGGCCAGCGACCTGACGAAGCCGACGGCTCGCTCGGCCACGACGGCGGTGGCGCCGGCCAAGAAGTGGTCGGCCATCGGCACCGTCTCCACCGTCGTGGCCTTCCAGCCCGCGGTCGCTTCGGACATGACGGTCGGCGGCGTGTACTGGTCGTGCTCAGCCGCCTCGACCAGCTTCGGTCGGTGGTCGGCGCCGGCCAGCACCGCCGCCGGTTCCGCCGTGGCGAGCGGCGGGGCCACTGCGTACCAGCCGTCGATGCGCGGGTCGGTGACCGAGAGCGCCACGAGGGCGCCGAAGGAGTACCCGGCCAGCAGCAGCGGACCGTCGGCGGCGAGGGGCGCCACCGCGTCCAGGGCGGCGGCCACGTCGAGACGCTCGTCCTCGCCGCCGCCGTGTTCGCCTCCGGACTGCCGCACACCTCGGAAGTCGAACCGCACGGTGGCCACCCCCGCCTCGGCCAGCGCCCGGGCGACCGCCTCGACCACGAGGTTGTCCATGGTGCCGCCGTAGAGCGGATGGGGATGGCACACGACGGCGGCCGCGCCCGGCGACCGGGGAAGCAGCATCTGACCTCGGAGAGTGAGGCCGTCGAGCGTCTCGAGAACCACCGGTTCGGCATCGAACGGCATCGTTCAGACGGTACCGTCGTAGTGGTGGTTGCCGACGATGCCAAGCTGCCCATCAAGATGATGAACGACCGGCTTCTCGTGAAGATCCCGCGCGAGGACGGCGAGCGGCGGTCGTCGGGCGGCATCCTGATCCCGGCCACGGCCCAGGTGGCCAAGCGCCTCGTGTGGGCCGAGGTCGTGGGGATCGGCCAGAACGTGCGCACCGTGCAGGTCGGCGACCAGGTGCTGTTCTCGCCGGAGGACCGCTACGAGGTCGAGGTGCGGGGCGACGACTACCTCATCCTGCGCGAGCGCGACATCCACGCCGTCGCCGCCGAGCGGGTCGAGGGATCGACCGGGCTGTACCTGTAGGCCGCACCGTAGGCTTGCGCTCCATGCGGACCGGCACGCGCATCGACGCCACGCCCGAACAGCTCGCCGCGGTGAAGTTCACGTCCGACGGGTTGGTGCCCGCCATCGTGCAGGAGGCGCGCAGCGGCGAGGTGTTGATGATGGCGTGGATGACGGCCGAGACGTTGCGCATGACACTCGACGAGGGCCGCACGGTGTTCTGGAGCCGCAGTCGCCAGGAGGTGTGGCGCAAGGGCGAGACGTCGGGCGAGCGGCAGTGGGTGCGCGCCGCGTACTACGACTGCGACGGCGACGTACTGCTGTTCGTCGTCGACCAGGACGGCGGTGGTGCCTGCCACACCGGCGAGCATTCGTGCTTCTTCCGGCGCTTCGGGGCGTGACGTGATCCGGCCGAGCCGCGAGGAGTTCCACTCGCTGGCCGCCGCCCACACCGTGGTCCCGGTGTGGGTCGAGGTGCTGGCCGACCTCGAGACCCCGGTGTCGGCCTACGCCAAGCTGGTCGGCGACGGAACGGGTTTCCTGCTGGAGTCCGTCGAGCACGGCGAGCGGTGGAGCCGGTTCTCGTTCGTGGGTCGCGAGCCGTCGGCGACGCTGGTCCTGCGCGACGGGCAGATCGAGGTCGAGGGCTCGGTCCCTGCGCCCGTCCCGAGGGATCGGGGGATACTGGCCGCCCTCGAGGCGCTGCTCGAGTCCTACCGTTCGCCGGCCCTCGCCGACCTACCGCCGCTGCAGGGCGGGGTGATGGGCTTCCTCGGCTACGACGTCGTGCGCGAGATCGAGCGCCTGCCCCACGTCCCGCCCGACGATCAGCACCTGCCCGATGCCGTGGTGAGCGTCATCGGCAGCCTGGCCGCCTTCGACCACTGGCGCCAGCGCGTCTCGCTGATCGAGAGCGTGCCGGTGCTCGGGCTGTCGAGCGAGGAGCTCGACGACGCCTACGACGGCGCCGCTCGCCGGGCCGAGGCCATGGCGGCCGAGCTGGGCCGACCGCTCCCGTACGCGCCGATCGAGCCGCCCGATCCGGGCGACGAGCTGCCCGACGTGCGCTCGAGCATGCCCGCCGGACAGTACGAAGCGGCCGTCGAAGTCGCCAAGGAGCACATCCTCGCCGGCGACATCTTCCAGGTCGTGCTGTCGGAGCGGTTCGATCTCGACCTCGACGCCGACCCGTTCGACTTCTACCGCGTGCTGCGCCAGGTGAATCCGAGCCCCTACATGTACTTCCTCCGCCATCCGGAAGTCACGATCGTGGGCTCGTCGCCGGAGCCGCTGGTGCAGCTGGTCGACGGCAAGGTCGTCTCGCGGCCGATTGCCGGCACCCGGCGCCGCGGTCGCACCGACGACGACGACCGGCGCATGGCCGGCGAGCTGAAGGAGAACCCCAAGGAGATCGCCGAGCACGTGATGCTCGTCGACCTGGCTCGCAACGACGTCGGGCGAGTGGCCCGCTTCGGCACGATGCACGTCGACGAGATGATGACGCTCGAGCGCTACAGCCACGTGATGCATCTCACGTCGCAGGTGTCGGGGGAGCTCGTCGACGGCAAGGACGCCATCGACGTGCTGCGGGCGACGCTGCCGGCCGGCACCGTGAGCGGGGCGCCGAAGGTGCGGGCCATGGAGATCATCGACGCCTTGGAGCCCACCAAGCGGGGCCCGTACGCCGGCGTCGTGTGCTACCTGTCGTTCTCGGGGAACATCGACACGGCCATCACCATCCGCACGATGGTCATCGGGCCGCACGGAGCGTCGGTGCAGGCCGGCGCCGGCATCGTCGCCGACTCCGATCCGCCCCTCGAGGAGTACGAGTGCCGCAACAAGGCGGCGGCGCTGCTGGCGGCGGTGCCGGCGGCGCGCCGCATGACGCGCAAGCGGTTGGTCCCATGACCGAGCGAAGCGAGGTCCAGAGATACGGTCCTTTGTCGCCACGAAGTGGCGACATGCTCATCCCTTTCGCCCGGAGGGCGCACCTATGAGTGTCCAGTCGCCGTCGATCGTGTCGGGCATGGTGTGGTGCGAGGTACGGCGCGATGCCGTCCGGGTCACGGGCGAGGACGCCGACACTTATCTCCAGGGTCAGTGCTCGGCCGACGTCGCCGCGTTGGGCGAGGGCGAGTCGGCCTGGACGTTCCTGCTCCAACCGTCGGGGAAGGTCGATGTCCTGGCCCGGGTGACGCGCCGGTCGGGTGGCTTCGTGCTGGACACCGAGGGCGGCTTCGGCGACGTGCTGGTGGCCCGGCTGCGACGCTTCCTCCTGCGCACCAGGGCCACGGTGGAGCCGCTGGCCTGGCGGTGTCTGGCCGTCCGCCGGCCGGGTCCGCGACTGGTCACGATGGGCGCCGAGCTGATCGCCCGGGCCGACTGGCACGGGCAGCCCGGGTTCGACATCCTCGGCGAGACGGTGGAGCCGCCCCTGGGCGCCACCCGCATCGAGCTGCCGGCCTACGAGCGGTTGCGGGTTGAGGCGGGCTGGCCGGCGATGGGCACCGAGCTGACGCCGGACACCATCCCCGCCGAGTCGGGCATCGTGCCGGAGGCGGCCTCGGTCACCAAGGGCTGCTACACGGGCCAGGAGCTCGTCGCCCGCATCGACAGCCGCGGCGGCCACGTCCCCCGGCTGCTCCGGCACGTGCGGCTCGCCCAGCCGGCCAGGCCGGGCGCCGGCCTCCACACCGAGGGCAAGGAGGTCGGCCGCCTCACCAGCGTGGCCCGCTCCCTGGCCTTGGCCTACGTGGCCCGCGCCGTCGAGCCTCCCGCGGCCACCGACCTCGGCACCGTCGAAGCCATCCCGGGCGCCGCCTTCACC
>JBKOXV010000296.1:0-12696 GCA_046725105.1 bacterium
AGCACACCTCGACGCCGAGCGTGCGGCACACGGCGTCGACCACGGGATCGAGCTCCCGAGCGACGATCACGACCTGGCGGAGACGGATCATGGGGCGACCGTAGCCCTACCCTTCCCCCGTGCTCACGACAACCGAGGCCCGCGTGCTCGGTTGCCTCATCGAGAAAGAGGCGACCACCCCCGACGTGTACCCGCTCACGCTGAAGGCACTCACGACGGCGTGCAACCAGACGTCCAACCGCGATCCGGTGATGTCGCTGTCCGAGCATCTGGTCGAGTCGGCCGCACTGGCGCTGAAAGCGGTCGGATTCGCCCGCGTCGTGTACCCGGGATCGGGGGAGCGGGCCACGAAGTACCGGCACATCGTGCAAGAGGCCCTCGGGATCGACGCGGCCGAGCAGGCCGTCCTCGCCGTCCTCCTGCTGCGCGGGCCGCAGACGCTGGCCGAGCTGCGCACCCGCACCGAGCGGCTCCACGCCTTCGCCGACGGCGAGCTGGAGGCCACCCTCGAGAGCTTGGCCACTCGCGAGCCGGCGGTGGTCGAGCGCCTCGAGCGCCAGCCGGGCGCCCGTGAGCCCCGGTGGCGCCAGCTGGTCGCCGAGGAGGACGCCCCGTTCCAGGAGGCCCGGGCCGAGCCCGACGACCGGCCCGCCGCCACCCCCCGCCCCGACCGTGTCACCGAGATCGAGGCGCGCGTCGCCGACCTCGAAACCCGTCTGGCCCGCCTCGAGGAGGCCTTCGAATCGAACTGACGCGAGTTTTGGGTCGTATGCACCCAAAAGCCGCGTCAGTTCGATTTCAGAATCAGTCGAAGGAGGGCCAGGACCGACGTTGGCGGCGCCGCTGGCCGGCCTTGCCGCGGGCGCGGTGCTCGGTGAGCGCCCAGGCCCGGCGCCAGCCGGTGTAGGCGGGGCCGGTGAGGGAGGGCGTCTGGCCGACGGCGGCCCGCCGGCGGGCCGACCACCAGTCGGTGATGGCCTCGTCGCCGAGCACGGCGACGGCAGCCTCGATGCGCTCGCCGAAGCGGCGGGCGTCCTCCCCGTCGCGCGGGGACAGCGGCGCGCCGAACGTCACCTTGCTGCGGCCCGGCTTGGGTCGTTTCATGCCGCGGCCGAGGATGGCGCCCGTGCCGTCGTGGTGAACGGGCACGACCGGCACGCCGCACCGGATCGACAGGAAGGCGGCGCCGCCCCGGAACGGCTGGCCCCACCCGTCGGGCGAGCGGCCGCCCTCGGGGAAGATCACCAGCGACCAGCCGTCGTAGAGCAGCGACGAGGCCAGCTCGGCCGACCGTCGATTGACCCGCGTCCGGTCGATCGGGATGGCCCCCAGCGCCAGCGCCGACAGTGCTCCGGTGACGCGGGTGGCGAAGAAGTAGTCGGCCGCCGCTCCCACCACGAGTCGTGACCGCCACGGCGCCGGCACCGACGTCAACAACAGCGGGGCGTCGACATGGCTGGCGTGGTTGGCGGCGAAGACGACGGGCGGGGCCGCCTCGTCGTCGTCGATCGACGCCAGAAGGTCGGCCAGCCGATCGAGGCCGACGACCTCGGGGTCGGCGATGGCCTTCACCATGCCTCGCAGCGGCCCGTTGACCAGCGCCAATCGCGTGGCCCGGGCGACGGGCGTCCGGGCCCACTCGGTGTCGAAGTCGGCGCCGGTGTGCTTCTTCTTGGGCGGTACGGCGACTCCGCGCGGCACCGTCGGCGCCCGATACGGGAACCCCCGGTTGCCGATGACGGTGCGCGCTCGCTGCGAGTGTCCTCGCACGGCCTCGACGGCGCGGTCGACGCGCTCCCGCCGGCTCACGTGACGTCGACCAGCATCAGCGGCGGCGTGTGCAGGTGCGTGATGGTGGGCTGCCGACCGACCACGTCGGTGGCCATCTCCAAGGCGTCGTCGAGTGTCGACGCCGGCATGAACCCGAGCCGCCGCACCGCCTTGGGCTCGCCACCGACGATGATGACCCGGCCGGCGTGCTGCAGGCCGTGAGCGCCCCAGTACCACATGTAGAACGGGTGCACGCCATGGTAGGCGTAGCTCGTCCGGTAGAGGTGTCGGTACCACTCGTCCTCGGCGAAGTCCCGCTCGTACTTCTTCTCGATCTCGGCCGGGTCGGTGGTGTCGGCCAGCACCTGCTCGAAGAAGTCGATGTAGCTCGGGTGGTGGACGGGGTGGAACTCCCACGGCGTCGGATGGGTCATGATCACCACGCCGCCCTCGCGCACCAGCGGCTTGCCGCGGTACAGGTTGAAGAAGTACCCGAGGCCGGTGCACATCACGAGGATCGGGTTCATCACCGAGTTCACGTTGTAGGGGCAGATGTAGGGGATGCCCATGGTGAGGATGTCGGTCTGGCCCTCCACCTGCAGCAGCTGCTGGCGGTAGACGTTCTGCGTCGTGACGCCGTGGACGGCCTCCACCTCGCCGGCCTGCACGCTGGTGACCTGGTGGGGCGACTCGATCGAGTGGAAGATCTTGCGGGCCAGCTGGGCCGGTGTGCGCTTGAGGCTCCCCGCCGTCGCCAGGTAGGTGGCGCGGTCGCGCGCCGTCCACTCCCATTCCCGCTTGGACAGGAAGTCGAACGGCGACGGGAAGGTGTCGGTGTTGAGTGTCGTCTCGATCTGGAAGATCTTCACGCCGGCGTCGCGGATCACCTTTCCCATGCGCCAGTTCGACGAATGGAGCTCCGACCGCTCCTGGTCCATGAACGACGTGGAGTGCCGCATGGTGTGGACGTTGTGGTGGTGGCGGAGGCTGCGGTACGACGCCAGACCGGTGGCCGTCGACTTCCAGCCGCCGTCCATGGCCACCAGGTTGATGTTGACGTACACCAGCAGGTCCGACTCGGCGGCCCGCCGGCTGATCTCGACCTCCTCGCCGTGAGGGGTGGCGCCCAGGAACGCCATGGCGTCGGGGTCCTCGGCGTCGAAGTTGTACAGAAGGCCACGCGGGGCGAAGGCGTCGTACACCCGGTCGCCGACGGCGTGGCGGAGCTCGGCCTCGGTCATGCGGCGATGCAGGGCAAGGGCGGCGATGAGGTGGACGTCGTCGACGCCGGCCTCGGCGGCCAGGTCGAGCACGGCCTCGATCACCCGCTGGCGGACGTCGGGGCGCCGCATCTTCGGCAGGGGCAGCGAGATGTCGTCGAAGGCGATCGTCAACTTCATGCCGGGGAACAGCAGCGCCGGCAACGGATCGCTGTCGATCGGGTGGAGCAGGGCGTGGCGGATGGTGCCGTCGATGTCCTTGAGGGCGGCTAGCGGCTCGGGGGCGTAGATGACACGCGACCGGCCGGCCGGCAGCTTCTCCAATCGGAAGCCTTCGCCGTGCCAGAACAGCGTGGGCGGTGTCGAGCGGTCGACGTCCAGGACGAAGCCGGGGCGAGGCATCAGCGGTTGCGCTCCTTCTCCTGCCGCATGTCGAAGGCGATCTTCACGGAGCCGCGGCGTCCGGCCGAGGCGGCGTGCTCGATGGCGGCCTTGTAGTCGGCCAGCGGGTACGTGGCCGACACCAGCCGGCCCAACTGCGCTGCCCGCACCAGCTCGAACGCGAGCTCGAAGGTGCGCCGCCGCTCGCCGGCGGCGAGGGTCTCGGTGCCGTAGGCGTAGGCGCCGGCGATCTCGGTCTCGCGGTGCCACAACGTCGTGAGGTTCAGCTTCACGACGGCGGGCATCCCTACCAGGGTCACCCGCCCCCGCGGCTTGACGATGGCGAGGCTCTGTCGGATCGACGCGTCAGATCCCACACAGTCGAGCACGCCGTCGGCGCCGCCGGTGAGCTGGTCGCCGTAGGCCATCGAACCGGTGATGCGGCGGACGAGGCGGGGGAGCTCGTCGGGCTCGCACACGGAGTCGGCACCGAGCTCGGCGGCGAGGGTGCGCTGGACCGGGTGCTTGGCGGCGCCGACGATGGTGCCGGCACCGGTGTAGCGGCGTAGGGCGGCCACGCTGAGCAGGCCCAGCGTGCCGGCCCCGAGCACCACCACTACGTCGCCGTCGGCCACCCGGGCGCGCAGAGCGGCGTGCACGGCGCAGGCGGTGGGCTCCACCATAACGGCGGCGTCGTCGTCCATGTCGTCGGGCACGGCGTGGAGCTGGCTCTCGTGGGCGACCATGAACGTGCTCCACCCACCTCCGGTGTCGGCGCAGAACCCGCTCTGGAGGCCCGGCTCCAGGTGGCCGAAGGCGACCCGCTCGCAGTTCCCCAGGTCGCCGCGGGCGCAGGCGGAGCAGGTGGGGGAGATGCCCCGGGCCACGCAGCCGAGCACCGGCTCTAGCACGGCCCGGCCGCCGGCGTCGGTGTCGGCGACGACTTCGTGGCCCGGCACGAACGGGAACGAGACGATGGGCTCGAAGTAGCGACTCGACATCCCGTCGATCGTGGCCAGGTCGCTGCCGCAGATGCCGGCCAGGCGGGGGCGGATCCGCACCCAGCCGGGGCCGGGCAGCACGACGGGGTCGACGTCGGCCAGCCGCAACGGCCCGACGGTGGCCCCCCGGCCCGGCAGTACCGAGCCGGCCGGGTGGGCGGCGGCGAAGCGCTCGATCTTGCGGTCGAACTCGAGCGCCTTCATCGCCGGCTCCCGGTTCGTTCGCGCCAGCGCGGGCCGATCGGCAACAGCGGGCGGGGGCCGCCGGCCGCCTTGTCCCAATGCTCCACGAGCCAGCCCCGCTTCCGGGCCAAGGCCGCCAGTCGGGTCTCGGGGTTGACGGCGACGGGGAAGCCGACGGCTTCCATCATCGGCAGGTCGGACGTGGAATCGGCGTACGCCACGCTCTCGGCCATCGCCAGCCCTTCGGCGTCGCAGTAGTCGGTCAGCAGTTGGGCGCGGGTCTCTCCGGTCGGCGGCACGTCGGTGAGCTCGCCGGCGTAGGTACCGTCGGGCTTCACGGCCATCTCGGCCGCGATGATCTCGTCGAACAGCGGCCGCAGGGGCTCGACCACGAAGGACAAGGCGCCCGTGATGAGCACCGTGCGATGGCCGAGCCGCTTGTGCTCGCGCACGCGGCGGATGGCGGCCGGGAAGCTCTTGGTGAGGATGAGCTGGCTGAACAGCTCGGCGGCGTCCTCGTCGATCTGCCGAACGGGCGCTCCGTCGTACCGCCGGTAGAAGAAGCGCAGGAAGTCGCCTCGGTCGCGCCGGTCGAGGGCGAGCAGGCCGGGCGCCTCCTTCAGGGTCCGGGTGACGAAGCGGGCGCGGTCGTCGCCGGGCAGGCGGCGGGTGGCGAGCCACGCGTAGCTCTCCACCACGTTCGACGCGATGAGGGTGTTCTCGAGATCGAAGGCGGCCATATGGCGGTCGGGCGACAGCACCTGGGCCCGCAGGCGGGTCGACCGGGCTTCGGTGCGGCTCTTCCCCGGTGTCGTCTTCACCCGGGCGTGCTCGACGACCGAGGGCAAGTGGACCTCGCGGATGTAGTGGACCCAGTCGATGGCGCGTGGGTCGAAGGCGAAGGCCGCTCGGTCAGCGGCGTCGAGGCGGTCCCACATGGCGAGCAAGTTGTCGACGCGGTAGATCGCCTCGCACTCGGCGTAGGCGCCGTACAGCTCGACGTAGGACAAGGCGCGGTCGACGTCGGCGCGCCGGTCCTCCAGCTTGGCCGACAGGGCGGCCTGCTTGCCCCGGAGCGGCAGGGCCTGGAGGACGCGCTCGCCCCGCTCGATGAGCGCCTTGGCTTGGTTGAGCTGGCGCTGCACCCGCCCCCGACCGGGGAAACTCCACTCCGGCACCACGATGGGCTGCCCCTCGCTGTCGTACAGCGGGTGCTCGGTGAACCAGCCCTGCACGGTGTCGACCAGCATCCGGTACTTGAGCGGGTTCACTGATCCCGAGGCGGCCTGAGTGATGGGTGGCGCGGCGTCGGGGCCGAGGGCGGCGACGGTCAGCACGGCGCCGACGACGAGGTCGACGGGGATGACGTCGATGGTGCCCTCGGGCACGCCGGGGAATTCCTTCAGCAGGCCGCGGGCATAGGAGATGATGACCGGCTCGGCCATGCGGAAGCCGCGGATCCAGCCGGGCCGGGGCTCGGCCAGCGCCGACTCGATGATCGACGGCCGCACGATCGAGACGGGAACGGGGCCCTTGGTCTCCATCAGCGCTTGCTCACCGAGGGCCTTGGTGTAGGCGTAGGCATCGGGCCAGCCGAGGCTGGCGGCGCGCGCCCGGCCGGCGTCGACCATGCGATCGGCCACCCACGCCTTGCGGCGCTGCTCGGTCTTGGCGGCCAGCGCCGGTGTCCCGGCCGCGCCGAGCTCGTGGCGGGCCTCGACCCGGAACCTCGCCAGCATTTCGGCGGTGCGGCTGCGGTCCTCGGCGTCGAGGCGAGCCCGGCGGGCGGCGGCGACCTCGCGGCGCCAGTCGACCCCGAGGTCGAAGGGACCCTCGGAGACGAGCGCCTCGGGCGCGGCGCCGCGCCGGTTGCCGGCGACGTAGCACGTCGACACCGACACGAGGTGCGGCGTGACGCCGAGGTCGTTCAGGGTGGCGGCGATGCGGGTGGGACCGAGCAGGTTGACCTCTACGGCGCCGTCGAGCGGCGAGTCGAAGGCCACGGCGGCGGCTGAGTGGATGACGACGTCACACTCGGCGAGGATGGATCGGTCGCCCTCGGAGAGGCCGAGGCCGTCGGTTCCCACGTCGCCGGTGACGACGGTGAGGCGCCGGTTGACCATGTCATCGAGGGCTTTGGCCCCGCCGAGCTCGACGCGAAGCCGGTCGAAGGCGTCGTTGCGGATGACCTCGCGTTGGACCCGCTGGGCCGCCGTCGAGCGGCGCCCGCTCCGCACGAGCACGACGATCTCGCAGTCCGGCACCGACCGGAGCAGCCGCTCGACGATGGCCGTGCCCAGGAAGCCGGTGGCGCCGGTGACGGCGATGCGTTGGCCGGCCAATGCCTCGGCGATCACGGACAATTGCTTACCATATGGTAAGTGACGATTGCAGCCGCCCGCCTCCGGACCGCCGACCGCATCCTCGACGCGGCGTTGGCCCAGTTCGGCAGCCGTGGCTACGAGGCGACGTCGCTCGACGCCCTCGCCGCCGACCTGGGCGTCACCAAACAGGCCATCCTCTACTGGTTCCCGTCGAAGGAAGCCCTGCTGGACGCCGTGGTCGTGCGCAGCGCCGACGATCTTCGCCAGGCGCTCGAGGGCGCTCTGGCCGGCGCGGCACCGGGCTTCGGGCGGGTCGACACCGTGATGAGCACGGTCTTCCGTTTCGCCGTGCGGCGCCCAGCCCTCCTGGGACTGCTGCGGGAGGCCAACCGGCTCGGTCCGGACGTGGCGGCCCGGCTCGAGGCCGGCGTGGCTCCGTTGGTGCAACGGGCCATCGCCTTCCTCGCCGACGAGATGGACGCCGGGACCATCCGCCGGTCCGACCCCCGCCTTCTCCTGTTGCTCATGTACGCCACCGTGGTCGGGGTTGCCACCGAGGTCGAGGCCCAGCGGGCCGTCGGCTTCACTCCGTCAGCGGCCTCGCTCCGCCAACTGCGGCGAGAGCTGTTCGCCTTCGTGCGGGCGGCGGTGGTGGGCCCTCCGGTTTCACGCCAGTTTGAGAACCCAGCAGGTTCTTTGAACCAGCGCGAAACGGGGGAGCGGTGAGGTCAGGCGAGCTGCTCGACGTCGCAGCCAAGTCCCGGCGAGCGGGCCAGACGGCTGTCAGCGGTGAGCAACGGCGCCGACAACGCCGCCGCCAGCGCGGCGTACAGCGCGTCGTGGAAGCTCAGGTTGTCGCGCCGTTCCCACGCCTCCCGCGCCAAATGATCGGTCATCTCG
This sequence comes from bacterium, assembly GCA_046725105.1. Taxonomy (GTDB): domain Bacteria; phylum Actinomycetota; class Acidimicrobiia; order Acidimicrobiales; family Ilumatobacteraceae; genus DASXAI01. The sequence continues at coordinate 7,780 of JBKOXV010000296.1, forward strand.
TACCGGTGATCGATCAGCGCCGGACCGGCAGTCAGATGACTGACGGCCTCGTCGGTAGCGAGCTGGTTCGTAAGCACGAGTCGGCGAAGGGCACTGCCGAGCTCGGCGTCGATCAAATGGGGCGCGTGGCAGTCTTCTGCCGCGAGTCGTGCACGGAGAGCAGCGGGGCGCAGTCCGCGCCCAAGCACGGCGTAGGCCAGAGCCGACGCGTCGACGACCAGTGGCATCGAGCGTTCAGCGGCGCTCTGCCCTGACGGCATCCACGATCGCCGCCACGGACGGATCGGGACCCGACCGTCGAGCGAGCGTGCGCTCGATCATTTCGAGCGCCTCGTCCTTGGTCGGACGCTCGGCCAGCGCGATGAGCTGATCGCGCATGTACGCCTGCAGCGACTGGCCGGCTCGACGGGCCCGCCGTCGCAGCGCCTCGTACGACTCCTCGGGTAGATCGCGCACCTGGATGGTGGGCACAGCGCAAGTGTAGCGCTGTAGCGCTACCCGGCCTTGCGCTCCCGTTTCACGCCAGCTGAATCACGCAGGACGTGGTTGAACGAGCCTGAAACCGAGAGGCCGGTCAGGCGAGCTTGCCGGCGATGGAGCCGGCGGAGCGGAGGGCGGTGCCGTCGGCGCCGTCGGTGACGAAGCGGCGGGCGGGCCCGGTGCTGGCTTCGGCGATCATGGCGCCGAGGAGGGCGGCCTGGCTGACGCCCTCGGCCGACCAGAAGTAGAACGCCATCGACCCCGGGATGGTGTTGATCTCGTTCACCCAGACGTCGTCGCCCCGCCAGAGGAAGTCGATGCGCGGCACGCCCCGGACCAGTGCCACCGTCGCCACCCGACGGGCCAGGTCCGTCACCCGCTCTTCCACGTCGGGCGGCAGCACCGCCGGCAGCTCCCGCGGCGCGCCCGACAGGCCCTCGCCGCCCCCGAGGTACTTGTCGGCATAGGTGTAGATCCGCCCCGACGCGTCCTTGCGCAACGGCTTCTCGATGGCCGACAGCCGTAGCTCCGGATAGGTCCTCAGCGAGACGTTCAAGTCGAGCGCATCCGGCAGGTACGGCTCGACGACGGCGCCGTCGCGGAAGTACGGCGACGTGCGCACCAACGCCTGCGCCGACGCCAGATCGTCCGTGATCTCGATGCCGATCGACGACCCGCCGAAGCGCGGTTTCACGATGTACGGCCCCGGGAAGTCGGGGTCGGCGAGCCCGGCCCCGAAGGCCCGCCGGGGCAGCGTCGGGATGCCGGCCGCCGCCATGGCCCCTCCGAACGCCAGCTTGTCCATCCCCAAGGCGGCCCCGGCCGCGGACGGGCCCGTGTACCGCACGCCGGCGAGATCGAGCGCCGCCTGCAGGGTGCCATCCTCGCCCGGTCCGCCGTGGCAGGCGTTGACGACGGCGTTGATGTCGAGGGGCGCCGCCTTCTTGAAGAGGCCGCCGCCCTCGGCCACGAACCCCCCGCCGGGCCGGGCCACCAGCTCCAGCCGCTGGGCCTTGGCCGGCACCCCGGTGAGGTAGTCGGCGGCCTCGAGGAGGGCCGGGACCAGGTAGAACTCGGCCGTCTTGGCCCAGTAGACCGCCAGCGGGTCCTGACCGGCGCCGGCCAGGGCGCGCGCCGACTGGAGGCCGGAGAGGATGCTGATGTCGTGCTCGGGGGACGGGCCTCCGAAGATCACGGCCGGTCGGGGCACGGGCGGGTTCTCCTACGGGTAATGGTCGGGGAGGTCATTCTCGTACAGCACGACGTCGCCGTCGGTGAGGGTGCGCCGCACCCATTGCACGGCCCGCTCCCGGTTCAACGCGTAGTGGACGCGGATGTCACGGTTGGCCGCCCCGGCCTCGAGCGCCCTCCGGTTGGTCTGGCCCACGATGACGAGGTCGGAGGCGGCATCGTCGGCGGCCACGGCGAAGCTCCGGTTCTCCTCGGGTTGCAGCGGGCCCAGCTCGACCATGCCGGGCGTGATCACGACGCCCCGCGCCCCCGGCTCGCGCAGCCGGGTCATCAACGCAAGGGACGACGCTGCACTGGCCGGGTTCGACGAGAACGTGTTGTCGATCACGATCACGCCCATGCCGGTGCGGGTCACCTCCTGGCGGTGCTCGGCGACGGGCAGGCTGTCGAGGCGATCGACGGCGGCCCCGATGTCGAGCCCGAGGGCGATCACGACGCCCAGCGCGCTGGCGACGTTGGCGGCGTGGGCACCCGTCTCCTTGATCACGTGGTGATGGCTTCCCACGCTGACATCGAGGCTGCCGTTGCCGTCGTCGAGCACGACCACGTCGGTGCCGGGATGATCGGCGTCGGTGGCCACGCGCACGACCCGCCGGCCTTCGGCGGCGAGTCGGTCGGCGAGCCCCGCCATCCCGTGGGCGCTCACATTGAGAACCGCCGTCGACACGTGCTCGGTGATCTCCGCCTTCGCCGCCGCCACCCCGTCCAATGTCCGCATCCGCTCCAGGTGCACCGGCCCGATGTTCACGATGACACCGATGCTCGGCTGGACCCAGGCGCACATGGCGCGGATCTCGCCCGGTCCGTAGGTGCCCATCTCGGCGACGAACACCTCGGTGCCCGGCGTGAGGTGCTCGTTCAGGGTGCGGGCCAGGCCGGCGGTGTTGTTGAAGCTGGCCGGGCTGGCCAGCACGCTGCGCTGGCCCGACACGAGGTGGCGCACGTACTGCTTGGTGGTGGTCTTGCCGTACGACCCCGTGATGGCGACGGTGACCGGTGCCGCCGCCCGTAGCCGCTGCTCGGCCTGCCGGACCCATCGGCGCGCCGCCCGTCGCTCGAACGGCAGCGTGATCAGGAGGGCCAGGTCGAGCAGTATCGGCTGTAGGAAGCACAGCATCGCCGCCAGCGCGGCGCCGCTCGGAGCCGCCCCGGCCAGTACGAACAGGGCGACGTCGATCACGCCGAAGACGGCGGCCACGGTACGCAGCCGGCGCGTCCACGCCAGGGGCGACGTCCGTCCGCGCAGCGACAAACCGACCGGCGCCAACACGATGATCCCCGCCGTCACCAACGCCATCACCGACAGGCTGAAGGCGCTGAGCGCCGCCGTCACCGCCCCCGCCGCCAGCAGCAGGTTGACCTGACCCGTGCCCCACCACCGGATGGCGAAGCGGGTGACCGACCGGGGGTGGTAGTGCTCGCGCTGGGCGATCCGCAGCCAGCGCGGCGCCGCCACCGCCGAGGCGGCCAGGCACAGGATCGGGATGACGAAGCTCATCGGGCCGGTTCGGTCTACAGGTGTCGGTCGAGTGCGGCGCGCAAAGCCGGGGCCGCCGTGAGCGGCGTCAGGTGGCCGGCGCCGGGCACGATGGTAAGCGCCGCCTCGCCCCCGAACCGTGGCACGGCGCGCTCGGCCACCGACAACGGCGCCTCCGTGTCGTCATCCCCCCACACCATCTCGACCGGGCAGGTGACCCGCGGCAGGACGGCGTCGTAGTGCTCGTTCACGGCGATCACGAGCACGTCGCGCATCACGCCGGTGCTGGTGCGGTAGTCGTCGGAGCCACGCGAGCGACGCAGCGCCTCCATGCGGGAGTCGCTCACGAGGCCACGGCGGTGCAGCCAGCGCACGACGCGGAACCCGGTCGAGGGTGACGGGATCCGCTCCGGCGCCACCAGCCGCGGCACGCCGGTGAGCACGAGTGCGGCCACCCGTTCCGGGTAGACGGCGGCGAGGTGGAGGGCCACCCGCCCGCCGAAGGAATGCCCGAGCACCACAACCCGCCCGGCACACGCGTCGAGGGCGGGAGCGACCGCCGACGCGTAGCCGGCCGCCCCCATGGCGACGGGCGGCTCGGGGGAGGCGCCGCCGAAGCCGGGGAGATCGAGAGCCAGGGCGTCGTACCCGTCGAGCACGTGGCGGAAGTCGGCCCGCGGCCGCATCCACCCGGGCAGGGCGAGCACGCGCGCCGGTGTCGCGCCGTGCTGCTCGGCGAACAGGTCCTCGGTGAGCGCCCGCAGCATTACACCTGCTCCAGCTGGGCCCGCTGGGCCAGCGAGGGGAGATCGCACCACCACGCCAACAGGGCAGCGACGACGGCGCCGATCCCGAGCACGACGGTGCCGTTGGTGGCGTCGAGCAGCGGCCCGAAGATGAGGCCCGCCACCGAGACGCCGCCGCCGAAGGCCATGAACCACAACGCCATCACCCGGCCGCGCACGTCGTCACTCAAGAGTGTCTGCAGAACAGTGAGCAGCGATGTCGTGGTGGCGAAGTAGACGAAGCCGAGGACGAACACGACCGGGTACGCCGGCGCCGCCACCCGCAGCACGCCGAAGGTGGCAGTGGCGACGGCGAAGCTCAGCAGTCCGACGCGCACCAGTCGCATCTTCGGCGCCGTCGCGAACACCGTGCCGATGGAGAGCGCGCCGAGGCAGGCGCCGAGCCCGAAGGCGGCGTACAGGAGCCCGTAGCTCACGCTGTCCGAGTCGAGGCCGAGGTCGCTCTCGGCGATGGCCGGGAAGAGACTGACGAACGGCAGGCAGAGCACGGCGAAGATCGCCAGCGTCATCAGCACGCGGGCGACGACGGGATTGGTGCTCACCGCTCGAAAGCCGGCCAGGACCCGCGCCACGCCGCGTTCAGGGGCTCGCGGCACGGCGGGGAAGCGCACGATCAACAGCGTCACGATGACGGCCAGGTAGGTCGCGGCGTTGAGAGCGAAGATCCAGGCGGCCCCGAGGATCGGGAAGAGGACCCCGCCGATGGCGGGGCCGACGACGCGGCTGCCGTTCACCATCGTGGAATTGAGCGAGATGGCGGCGCCGAGATCCTCGGGACCGACCAGGGACGGAAGCACCGCCCCCCACGCCGGGGCGTTCAACGCGTTGCCGACGCCGAAGGCGAGCACGCAGCCGAAGATGGAGACCCGAGACGGATTGTCGCTCGAGGCCACCACGATGGCC
>JBKOXV010000295.1:0-9707 GCA_046725105.1 bacterium
GCGGGAGGCGCCCGTCCGAGCCATACCCCACGATGCGCTGATCGATCGGCTCGTCGAGGAAACAAGCGCAAGTTGGCTGCCTATGCGGCGCTCGCCGAGCGAGTTGACGATCTGACCATCCTGTTCACCGACATGAGAATCACGGCCGACGAGCTGGACACCCATTCGCGCAGCGAAGCGACGATCCACCGCTGGGATCTCGTCGGTGATGACGAGGTCTCGACCGAGCTGCTCGGTCAACCGGACTTGACCGAGCACGCGGTGAAGGTGCTCAACCGGATGCCGATACTCAACGAGTCGGCCCGAGCCCTCGGGGCCGGGCCGCCCACGCGGCGAGACGACCGATCCGCATCGTGTTCCGAAGTCCTCAGCGTGCCGACGTGGTTTTCCTGGCTTCACCGCAGCAGGCCCGTTTCGAGTTGGCCGGCGACGAGCCGCTCGACGGCGATGTCGTGCTCACGTCCGACGCGCCTCATCGGATGTTGATGCTGTGGGGCCGCCGGTCGACGAGTCGAGCGGTCGAGGCCGCCGGAGATCCCAGGGTCATGAACTCCCTCGACGCGGTGTTCTGGCCCGCCGCCAAGCCGTGGCCGTCGACCCGAATGGCGGCCGCCTCATAACACCAGCCAACGAGGTGCTGACCCTCCGAGGGCGCCGTCTCCTCGGCGTGTACGTCGGGTCGCTCGTGGTGTGCATCGCCTTCCTTGCGGCGACTGTGGCGGTCGACTGGAGCAACACCGGCTGTCGACCGATGATGATCGGCCCCAGATGCGAGCCGTCAGGGACAGCCTCCTTCGGCAACTGACTCGAGGTGTCCACCTTGGCGTCGGCTACCGCCTACGAGTTCACTGAGGCCGAGCGTAAGAGCATCCAACCCGAACCGGAATGCCACATCGCTGCACGCCACGCCGAAGTGACGGCGGCTCGCGTTGATGTGCTCGTAGCGGTCGGGGCACGCCACCACGGGACCCAGCCGTCGGCGTGGCGTGATGCTCTCGCGAAGCTGCACTCGGGCCAAGACGTAGGAGAACACGGCGTTCACCGTGTGCACGGCTGTCTCACCTTCCAGGGTGTCTCGCTCGGCGAGGGCGAGGAAGGATTCGACGATGCTCAGCCAGCCGGGCAACTCGGTCCACCGGTGGATCACGTAGGTCGTCAGCCCTGGCAATGTGACCAGGCGGGAGTGGGCCTGGAGCGCCCATTCGTGCAGGACCGTGATGAGAGGCTCGTTGCCGATCTCCGGTCGGATGGACGCGGCCGCGCTGTCCGCTACGAGGTCTTTGAGCTCGTCCGCGTTCGCGACCAGTCGGTATAGCGCCATAGGTGTGATACCCAGCTCGCTGGCGACAGACGCAAGTGTGACGGCGCTCCAGCCGCCTCGGCGGGTGACTCGCAGTCCGGCCTGCGCGAGCGCATCCTGGTCGAACCGTGCCTGGCGGCCCATAACTCTATTAGCATATACTTATCGAGGTGACGCGCGCTTGTCGCAAACCCGACGTAGGCATACGGACTGCCGCGGAAATCGATGCGCCGGCGTGCGCGGCGATCTATGCGCCGTACGTCTCGGACACCGTCATCTCGTTCGAGACCGTGGCTCCGTCCGCAGCAGAGATGGCGGAGCGGATCGCCGCCGCGCTCGGCACGCACGCGTGGCTCGTCGCTGTGGTCGATGGGCACGTTGTGGGGTACGCGTACGCACATCCATTTGCGTCGCGAGCGGCGTACTGCTGGTCGACCGAGACGAGCATCTACGTCGCGGAGCAATGCAGAGGTAGGGGAATAGGTCGTGCGCTCTACCAGGCGCTGCTCGACCGGCTTGCGGCGCGCGGCTATCGGCGAGTCTTCGCCGGCATCACGCTTCCGAACGATGCCAGCGTCGGCCTCCACCGAACCATTGGGTTCGAATCGGTTGGGGTCTTCCGCCGCGTTGGATGGAAGCGCGGCGCCTGGCATGACGTCGCCTGGCTGCAGCGAGACATCGGCTCGGCCGCGGACCCGCCGGCCGAACCGCGATAGGAATGATCATCTGGGAGTCCAGGGAACCGCCCCCGGGGCCTGCTGCGTCGCCGTCGGTCAGATGCGGATGTCGACCCAGACGAGACGGTGGTCCGACGACGGGAACGGGAAGACCCCGGTCAGTTCGGAGCCCGGTTCGCCGAGCCGTGGCCAGAACACGGCGCTGTCGGCGATGCGCAGCTGTTTCGACGGCAGCACGTAGTCGGCGCGCAGGTTGCCGGGCGCCGAGTCGGCGAAGTCGGCCGTGTCGAACTGCGGATCGCTGCGATGAGTCAGGTTGGCCCCGCCCTGCAGCGCGGCGGCCTCGACCGCTCCGGCGCTGGACGGCGTGCTCTTGTCATTGACCAGCGGATGGTCGAGCAGCTGCTGAACGGCACCAGGAATCGAGTCGCCGTCGAGCGGATCGGAGTTCTGGTCACCGGCGATCACGAACCGAGCGCCCGGCGTCAGGCCACCCGTGCCGCCCTCATCGTCGTAGATGTAGTCGGAGCGCTGTCCGGGCTGGATGTAGTCGGCCCAGAACCCGATCTCGTCGAAGTTGCGGGTGCCGTTGCGGTCCTCAGGTCCGTCGAACACCGGAGGGGTCGGGTGGCTGACCAGGAAGTGCACAGTCGATGAGCCGATCTCGATGGGGACGTCCCAGTGGCTCTTCGATGACAGCGGAAGTACGGCAAGCTCCTCCGGCGTGTACCACGACGTCCCTGTGGCCGGATCGATCGGAAGCCGGGCACCGGGCATGTCCTTCCAGAGGAAGTGCTGGAACGTGCGGGCCCCATCGGCGTCGATCGGGAACTTGGAGAACACGGCCAACCCGAACTGGCCAGGGAACGCCCCGAAGCCGAGCGCGTCGTCGCCACCACCGATCGTGCCGTTGTTGTTGAGGTCGAAGCCGGACGGGATGCCCGTGTTCGACGGGGCCGTGAAGAAGTGCGGGTAGCCGGCGAGCTCGGCGAACATCGCAACGGTGGCGGGGTCTCCGTCCGTGCCGGTGTCGAACTCGTTGATCAGCAGCACGTCGGGGTCGTTGATCGCCACGATGTCGAGGACGGCGCGCAACTGCGCGCTGTCGTTAGTCGGATCGCTGTCGAGGGCATGCTGCAAGTCGGCCGTGAGCACGCCCGGCGCGTTGCGGTTCAAGCTGGCGTTGAACGTGGCGAACCGGATCGGCTCGGGGCGGTCGGCGCCGACCGGGTCGGCGATGGCGACGACGGCTGCGATGGCGGCGAAGAGGCTGAGCACACGACGCATGTCCTAAACGCTAGGACGGCCGGGTGAACGCCAGATGTACCTCGTCCAGCACGAAGCGGAACAACCTGAACGGTCACTCCGAGTGGGGATAGCGAGAAGTCAACGAGCAGCCGTCACATCGCCGTCGTCTGAGTCGTCATGGTGGTGAGGGATCCATGACGATGGACGACGACTGGCTGGCCGCGCAGTTCGAGGCCAGCCGGCCGCGCCTGCGCGCGGTCGCCTACCGGATGCTCGGTTCCCGGGCCGAGGCGGACGACGCCGTGCAGGAGGCGTGGTTCAAGCTCGTCCGCGCCGACACCGACGCCGTCGAGAATCTGGCCGGCTGGCTGACGACGGTGGTCGCCCGGGTCTGCCTGGACCGCCTTCGCTCGCGGCGGGCCCGGCCCGAGGACCCCGCCGACGTGCACCGCCTGGCGGGCTACGAGGCGGGCGTCGAGCCGGACCCCGAACAGGAGACGCTGCTCGCCGACTCGGTCGGTTCCGCGCTGGGCGTCGTACTCGACCTGTTGGCGCCGGCGGAGCGTGTCGCGTTCGTGCTGCACGACATCTTCGCTGTGCCCTTCGATGTCATCGGTGACATCGTCGGCCGGTCGCCCGACGCGGCCCGCCAGTTGGCCAGCCGGGCCCGCCGCCGGGTGCGGGGCATGCAGGTCACGAGGGCCGTCGACCTGGTCGTTCAGCGCGAGGTTGTCGACGCCTTTCTCGTCGCGGCCCGCGGCGGCGACGTCGACGCGCTGGTTGCTCTGCTCGACCCCGACGTCGTGCTGCGCACGGACTCGGCCGCGGAGCGGATGGGGTCGCTGCGCAGCAGGCGAGGCGCACGCGACGTCGCCGCCGTTCTCGCCGGCGGTGCGCACGCGGCGCGGCGCGCCCTGCTCGACGGCGTCACCGGGCTGGCCTGGACGCCCGGCGGGCGCCTGCGCGGGGCCATCGGATTCACCATCGACGACGACGGCCGCATCGTGGCCATCGACGTCATCGGCGATGGCGCCCATCTCGACCGACTCGACATCGTCGTCCTCGACGACTGATCGGCGCCGACCGGTCACACCGCGGCGACGGCATCCGTCATCTCTCGCGACGGACCGCCGAATCCGAGGAGGACACCATGCAGTACGCGCTCCTGATCTACCAGGGCACCACCCCGCTGCCGACCGACCCGGACGCGTGGGCGACGCTGTCGCCCGAAGAGCAGAAGGCCGTGTACCGCGACTACAGCGCCCTCAACGCCACGCCCGGCGTGACGCCCGGGCTCCCCCTCGGTCTGCCCGACAAGGCGAAAACCGTGCGGGTGGCCGACGGCAAGACGCAGGCGACCGACGGCCCGCTCATGGGCGCCAACGGCGCCGTCGGCGGCTACCTCGTCTTCGAAGCCGACACCATCGAGGACGCCGTCGAGCTGGCGGCACGCATCCCCGCCGCCCGCCACGGTGGCGCCGTCGAGGTGCGGCCCGTCGAGACGTACTGGTGACGCCCGTCAGGCGGCTCGTCCCAAACGTTGCTGGATCATGGCGCGGGACCGCCGGCGGGGCGGCCGGCTGAACCGGTCTTCGGCCTCGGCGGCGGTCATATGCAGCACCTGGCCGATCTCCGCCCACGATGCGCCGCGACGCCGAGCCGCCGCCACCGCCACGCGCAGGTCCCGGTCGCCGCGCTGGCGCCGGAGTCGCCGCTCACGAGCCTCGTCCCGGGCGAAGGCCACCATGCCGGTAGGAAGGCGACCCAGGCCCGTACCGAACGCCACCACGATCCCGCCGAGAAGGGGCACCCCTGTACATCGTTCAAGACCCTGTCGGCCGTTACACCGGCCGCGAGGTGACGGTTTTCTGGGACCGATGAGTTCCGGGGCGGCCGCTCGTCCAACCGAGCACGACGTCGAAGGAGGACGCATGCCTGTGGTGACGACCAACACGCTGACAGTTCCCGGGGCCACGCTGTACTACGAGGTGCAGGGATCCGGCCCGGTCTTGCTGTGCATTCCCGGTGGACCAACCGATGCCGGCCTGTTCGCCGACCTCGCCGCCCGCCTCGCCGATCGATACCAGGTCGTCTGCTACGACCCGAGGGGACACTCCCGCAGCCCGCTCGACGGCGCGCCGGAGGACATCCCCATCGCCGTCCACGCCGACGACGCTGCCGCACTGCTCCAGGCGGTCACGGACTCGCCCGCCCTCGTGTACGGCAGCAGTGGTGGCGGCACCATCGGGCTCGAGCTCCTGACCCGCTACCCCGAGCTCGTCCACCGGTTCGTGGCCCACGAGGCGCCGGTGATGGAGCTGCTGCCTGACGCCAACCGGTTCCGGGCGGCCCTGGACGACATCACGGACACCTACCGGACCGAGGGCGTCTTCGCCGCCATGGGAAAGTTCGGCGCCCTCGTCGAAGAGGGCGGGCCGACGTACAGCGAAGCGATGCAGCAGGCCGAGCCGGAAACGATGGCTCCGCCCGAGATGACCGAGCGGATGATGGGCAACTTCGACCTGTTCGTGGCCCACGAGCTCAACCCCATCGGCCGCTACCAGCCCGACCTCGATACGCTCAAGCGTCTCTCGGCGAAGCTCGTGAGCGCGGCAGGGGAGACGTCCGCCGAGCAGGCGGCGTGCCGGGCGGCGCATGCCCTCGCCGAGCGGGTCGGTGTCCCGGTGTCCTACCTGCCCGGTTCCCACGGCGGCTGGGGCTCGGATCCGCAGGACTTCGCCGACCGGCTGGACGGACTTCTTCGCAGCTGACGCGTCGACGCCGCGGCGCCCTGTCGGCGAATGGCCCCGTCAGAGCAGGGCCGCGACGAGCTGCTGCGTCAGCCACGCACCGAACCGCGACGGCGTCCAGCCCCGCTCGAGCACCAGCTTCTCGTACACCTCGGCCGACGTGAAGAGCCACAGGACGTCGCGAGCGTCCGTGGCGCTCACGCCGGCGCGCAGCACCTCGGCGTCGGACAGATGCTGGGCGAAGGCCGTCATCCCGCTGAGGCGTTCCTGCCTCAGCTGCTCGAGGACGCCGGCGGCCCCGACGTCTGACGCAGCGGCGTCCCGCACCAGGAGCTGAACCGGTACGGCGCGCTCGGCTCGCACCACGTACTCCGTGCAATACATGTGCACCTTCCGGTGGCCGTCGGGCTCGGCCTGGATGCGGGCCACCATCTCCCGCTGCTGGAGCGGTATCGGCTCGTCGTCGCCGACGATGGCGACGTCGAACATCGCCTTGAGCAGACCGGCCTTGTTCCCGAAGGCCTTGTAGACGGTCTCCACCGATACGCCCGCGTCGCCGGCGATGGCGGCCACGGTGGTGGGCACATAGCCGCGCTCCAGGAAGGCGTGGCGCGCCGCCGCCAGCACAGCGGCCCGCGTCGAGCGGGCCTGCGCCTGGCGTCCGCTCGAGTCGTAGGACCGGGTCCTCTTGACAGATCCCGACATTCAGTACATGCTCCTGTATCGGTTACTGCCGATTGTACCCAATATGAGTGGAAGGAACCTGGCATGCCGTACGCCTTCATCCAGGATGTGCCGGCCAACGAGGAGATCTACGACAAGATCCGGGCCCTGCTGCCCACCGACGCCCCGGGACTCGTCGTCCATGTCGCCATCAAGCGCGCCGAGGGTCTCCGCTACGTCGACGTCTGGGACAGCGAAGCGGACTGGGAGCGATTCCGGGTCGAGCACGTCGAACCGGTCGTCGAGCAGGTCCTGGCGTCCTACGGCATCCCGCACGACCACTCGCTGGTCACGACCGAGGTCGTCGACGTGATCGACGTGTGGTGCGGGGAGCGGCGCTGACGACGGGCCCTATCGCTCGCCGACCAGCGCCAGATGGTCGTGGACGGAGCGGATGGCGGCCGACCCCTCGCCGACGGCGGCGGCGACCCGCTTGGTCGACCCGGACCGCAGGTCGCCGACGGCGAACAGGCCGGGACGGCTCGTCTCGTAGGGGAGCGGTCGCCGTCCGATCGTGCTCCACCGCCCGTCCTCGGCCACGAGGTCGAGGGCGCGATCGGTGAGGACGAACCCGTGCTCGTCGACCGCCACGTCGGCGAGCCACGAGCTATTGGGCTCGGCGCCGATGAACGAGAAGAGCGCGGTGCAGTCGACCTCGAGCTGGCGGTCGCCCTTCGCCAGCGTGACGCGCTGGAGCGTCGGTTCGCCGTACAGCGCCGTGACCGTAGTTCCGACATGCACCTGGACCCGCGGGTGCGACTCGATGCGGTCGACGAGGTACTTCGACATCGTTTCGGCCAGTTGGCGGCGGACGACGACGCACACGGACGATCCCCGCTCGGCGAGGAACATGGCGGCTTGGCCGGCTGAGTTGCCGCCACCGACCACCATGATCGGGGCGCCGGCGCACTGGCGCGCTTCGAGCTCGGTGGCGGCGTAGTAGACGCCGGCCATCTCGTACTGTTCGAGTCGCTCGACCGGCAGCTTCCGGTAGTGGGCGCCGGTGGCGGCCACGACAGCACGGCCCGCTACCTGGGTGCCGTCGGAGAGGCGGGCCACGAGGTGCCCGGCGACGTCGTCAAGCGCAGTGACGGCGCACGGGCTGGTGATGACGGCGCCGAACTTCTGCGCCTGGATCGACGCCCGCACCGCCAGGTCCTGCCCGGAGATCCCGGTGGGGAAGCCGAGATAGTTCTCGATTCGCGAGCTGGTCGCGGCCTGGCCGCCCACGGCCGTCGAGTCGACGGTGAGCGTGCGCAGGCCCTCCGACGCGCCGTACACGGATGCCGCCAGTCCGGCCGGGCCGGCGCCCACCACGACCAGGTCGAAGCAGCGCTCCGGCAGAGCGTCGGCGGTGAGCCCGAGCTGGAACGCCACATCCCCTGGCGTGGCCCGCTTCAGCAGGCCGCGGGGCGTGATGACGATCGGCAGGTCGGCGGCCGTCACGCTCAGGCCCTCCAGCAGGGCGGCCACGTCGTCGTGGTCGTCGGCGTCGATCCAGTGGTGAGGCAGCCGGTTGCGGACGGCGTATTCGCGCAGTGCCATCGATGCCGGCGTGAACTCGGAGCCGATGATCTGCAGCGTGTCGGCGGCCGCCGACAGCAGCACCGCCCGCCGGGCCAGAAACGCCTTGAGCACCGTGTCGCTGAGCCGGACGTCGGTCAGCACCTTGGCGCGAAAGACGTCGGCGGGCACGATGACGACCTCTCCCGATTCGGCGACTCGACTCGACAGGTACGGCCGCTGGCGCGTCACCAGGCTGACCTCGCCCAGGAAGCGGCGGGCGCCGTGGCGGACGATCACCTGATCATTCGGGCCGACGATCTCCATCGAGCCGCTCAGGATCACGATCCAGTCGTAGTGGTCGTCGGAAGGCGAGAACAGGATCTCGCCGGCGTGGACCTCGCGACGGTGCCCGAGCTCCAGCACGACGGTCAGCTGGGTGTCGTCGAGCTCTGGAAACGCCACGGCGTCGGGAAGGGGATCGGTCACGGCGGCGACGGTACCGGCCCGTCAGCGGGATGTTGACCCGGCCCCTACGGGCGCTCGGTCGCCCCGACGTGACAGTGTGGGACGACCGGACGCAACTGAAAGGAAGTCACATGATGACCACGCCGCCGCGCCGGCGTTCCCGGCCCACCACCGCCTGACATGGACGCCTTGGAGTCGTTGAGCCGACGCCTCGATCGCATGGAGTCCATAGAGGCGATCCGTGCCCTGCCCGTTCGCTACGCCAACGCCATGGACGCCCGCGATTTCGACGCCGCCGTTGCCCTCTATACCGAGGACGCGCCGGTCGCGCCCGGCGTCCGCGGTCGTGCCGCCCTCAAGGAGAGCTTCAGCAACGTGATGGGCACCTACTTCACCACGACCGTGCACTTCGTGGGGAACCATCTCGTCGAGCTCGACCCCGAGAATCCGGACCGAGCCACGGGCCACGTGTACTGCCGCGCCGAGCACGAACAAGGCGAGAACTGGGTCATCGTCATGGTCCACTACTCCGACAAGTACCGGCGCGACGACGGCACGTGGTACTTCTATTCGCGTCGAATGCGAGTCTGGTACACGGTGGACGTCCTCGATCGACCGACGGGGCCGGACAAGGTCCGCTTCCACATGACCGACTTCGCCGTTCACCCGCCCGAGGCCGAGGTGCCGGCGGCGTGGCCGTCGTGGGCAGAGTTCTGGGCCGGCCGGCGCGACGACCAGCTCAAGACGGCCCGGCCACCGCGGTAGGCGGCACGACGAATGACGAGTCGTGGCCGCGGGTACCGGTTCGGGGAGACCCATGAGACGGCGAGAAGGAGAGCTCATGCGATCAGCAATCACCGTCGATGAAGTGATGATCCCCGATCCGGTCACGCTGGACTCGGATCGCACCGTCGCCGATGCCGCCAAGCTGATGAAAGAGCGCAACATCGGCGATGTCGTCGTCAGGGACAACGGGACGGTCTGCGGCATCGTCACCGACCGTGACATCGTCGTTCGGGCCGTCGCGGACAGCAAGAA
>JBKOXV010000029.1:0-12084 GCA_046725105.1 bacterium
GCGCGTGGGGCGTGGCTACCGCCGGGCCGGCTTCAGCCGGCGCGACATCCCGACAGGGCGTTGGAATGCCGGTGCGCGTCGCTTTACTGCGCGGCCGACGGTGCCAGGTGCTCGGTCATCCACGCCGCCGCGAACCGCACGATGTCGGCGGCGTCGATGAGCTCGCTGCGGGCGCCGCCGACGACGCCGATCGACGCTCTCCCCGTCGCGAGGTACTCCCGGAGGATGACGGCGAAGTAGTCCTCGCCAGGATGGTCGACGATCCCGTCGGCATCGTCGAGGCACTCCACCACCCGCAGCTCCACCCCGGCCGGCCCGACCACCATGCGGTGACGACGAGCTCGACGCTTGGCCGGCACAGCAGCCAGGTACTCGGCGTAGTGGATCACGGTCACGGTGTCGGGGTCGGCGCCGAGGCGCAGCACCCGCCCGCCCGCTTGCACCAGGCGTTCCAGCGGTGAGCCCGGCCCGTAGTAGTCGTGCCAGGGAACGTCGTCGACGAGCCGGGCGGCCCGCGGCCCGCTGGCCCCGAACCGTCCCTCGGGATGATCGCTCACCCTGGTCCCAGGCCGGGTGCGGAACACCTCGGCGAGCACACCGTTGTCGGGATCCGCCGGCGTGGCCAGCGCGTCGAACGGCTCCGCCTCGGCCAACAGCCCGGGCCGTTCCGCCTCGGGCCGCTCGTTGACCCAGGCCCAGTCGTCGCGGGCGCCCAGCGTCATGAGGAGGGTGCCGCCCGGCTCCACGGCGGCCTCGAGGGCGTCGATCAGGCCGCCGGCACCATCCTCCACCGGGCCGACGGCCCGCAACGACGCGTGCACCATCACGACGTGGCCGGGCCCCACTCCGAGACGGCGGAGGTCGGCGGTGAGCGACTCGACGGACTTCGACTCGACTGCCATCGGAGCCAGTGTGTCGCGGCCGGCCGCGGTTCGAGCTAGCCCTCGGCATCGTTCGAGTAGGTTCTCGCCGCGGCGGTCGAGACCGATGCGTCAAGGACGGCGCGAGACGAGGAGCGAGCCGATGACCGAAGCGACACCGATCCAGCGCGGCCACACGATGTCACGACGGACCTTTGCCGGTCTGGGCGTCGCCGCCGGCGCCACCGCGGCCGTTGCCGCCCTCCCGGCCGTACCCGCCCTCGCCGGCCCGCCTCGGGTCACGCCGCTCGTGGCCGGGGCGTCGCGACCGCTGGCGCTCGGCAACCCCGATCCGGGGCTCACGTACATGACCCTCGACGCCTTCGCCTTCTTCAACGACTCCACCACCGGGCTGAACCAGCGCGTCTACCAGGACATCACCGGCGTCCAGCCGTTGAACCCCAACCAGCGGCTCAGCGCGTCGCTGCCGATCCCGACCGGCTCGGCGATCTTCCAGCTCAACGTGGCCTACCAAGGTGAGCCGATCATGGAGATCTGGAAACGGTCGATGACCACGCCGGTCCCGTACGGGCCGGCGTTCCAGCAGACGGCGCCCGTGGGAGGCGGCCCCCAGACCGTTACGTTCGATCTGGCGACGCCGATCGTGGTCGAACCGGGGTCGACGGTCGCCGTCCGTTTCTTCGCCACTGCCGGCGCCAGCGTGCTGGGCGTCACGGTCGGGTACACCCCCCCGTCGTTGTCGTTCATCCCGTTCACCGGTTCGAACCCGCGAGTGCTCGACACACGCGTCTCCGGCGGCAAGCTCGCCGACGGTGAGGAGCGCACGATCGGCCTGGAGTTCCCCGGCGTCGGCGGGGCCGTGCTCAACCTCACCGTCACCGAGACCGAAGGCAATGGCGGATTCGTCGCCGTGTTCCCAGGCGGCATTCCGTGGCCGGGCAACTCGAGCATCAACTGGTTCGGCCCGGATCAGAACCTCGCCAACGGAGTGATCACCGCCGTCAACGCCGACGGCAAGATCACGATTCGCGGCGGTGCGGCGAGTACGCACGTCGTGATCGACCGGATCGGCTTCCTCGTCTAGACGAGTGATTCCACGGGGTCACCGCAGCTCAGGCAGGTGGGCGCAGTGAGGTGGCGGTTCTGCGACGCCTTATGTACCGCACCGGTACGTCAGACGTCGCAGTTGTGGCATGGTCAGCGAGGAGCGTCGGCCGTGGCCTTCCAAGGATTGACGTCTCCCAACCCGAGCCGGTCATCAACGACCGACGCGTTCTTCGGCAGGTACTTGGCCTGCTCGTCTTGATCGAACCCCGGCGGCACGGCCGTCGAGAAGACGTGCACCACGACTTGGTCACCGCTGACGTTCACGATCACGCTGTTGTTGGGCTGCACGCACCCCCAGTAGACGTCCAATGCGAGGTGCGGCTTCGTCGTAGCTCTGTCACCGGGAACGTCTGCACCGTGCTGGATGCCATACACCGCTTCGACCGCCCGTGCGAAGCCATCGGCGTAGACCTTCCGGCGGCTCTGGCCCTCACTCTTCTCGTCGACCGGCAGCGGCTGTTTGCCAGGCCGGTCGTAGCCGAACACGTCGTGCAGCAGGTGGTCGTAGTCGTCCGGCGTCCGGTTGGCCTGCAGATACGTGTCGAACAGAGTGTTCTTTTCGTCCGGCTGCTGAGCCTGCTTTCGAAGCTCGTCCAGCCAGTCGTTGGTCTCGCCGATGGTCGCGCCGGCTACGAACTCTTCGAGCGCCGTGACAATGGGTCCTTTGCCGAAGCGGTATGCAGGGGCCATGCGTCGGGTCTCCTTGCCTAGAGGTGCGCTGGAGAGATGGCGAAGCCTGTCACGCTGATACGAAGTCGTCGGCCCGCGGCCGCCTGACCGCGAAGAGCTCGGTCGTCCCGCCGAAGCCCTTCAGGACATGCGCCCCGATCGAGGCAAAGCGACCCACCGACGGGTCGGCCGCGGCGACGACGTCCCCGCCCGCGAGCACTTGGCCGGCCTCACCGGCGGCGCAGATGCGCACCGCCCGAACGACGGTCTGGCCAAACAGGTTGCCCTCGTCCTCGAGCGCCTCTCCCTTCGCCAGGCCAACGCGGACGAGCAGTGGGAAGTCGGGATGCTCGGCATTGGCCTCGTCGAAATCGGCTTGGAGGCCGAGGGCGAAGTCGAGCGCTTGGTTGGCGTCGGTGAACCGAGCTCCCACGCCGTCACCGGTATGAGTGAACTCCAGCCCGCCGAAGACGCCCAGTCGCTGGCGCACGATGCGGTTGTGCTCGCGGAGCAGTTCGAGGAAGGTGTCGTCGCCGACGCGCACGTTCAGCTCGGTCGATGACACCAGGTCGGTGTAGACGACCACGAGATCGTGCCGCCCGCCCCGGCCGACGGCTGGGACGATGCGCTCGGCCTCGAGGACGAAGGGCAGCAGACCGTTGGACTGGGCGTACCGGTAGGCGGGCTCGACCTCCGCACGGACAGCGTGGTCGTCGGCGCCCATCGCCTGAAGAAGTTCGGCGCTCACGAGCCGGGTGCGGGCGGCCTCCAACGCCGAAGAGGCTGCCGTGGCGGCGTTTCTGGCGCGGTCCAACCAGTCGCGCGCCTCGTCCAGCAGACCCAGGCGAACGGCGGCCAGAGCCGCCACCCTCGGGAGACTGCGGCACCACTCGATACCGAACACAACGCCCGAGGGGACCGTTTGCAGGTGGCCGTAGCCCGCCTCGATGAGGTCGAGGCGGTCGAGTCGGGCTCCCACCTCGACGGCCGTCGCCGCCTGATGCAGGGAGAAGAGGGACACGGTGCGCGATGGCTTTATCCGGTGGCGCTCGACGAGAGCCTGCACCTCGTTGAGATCGCCGCACAGAAGCTCGACTCCCACCGCCGTGCACACCACGGCGCCACCCACGTCGCGCCACTCGTTGACGGCCCGGCGAGCACCGGCACAGTCGCCGAGGTAGGCGCGGGCCGCCGCCAGATGAGGGAAGCCGACGGCGGCCGCCCAGAAGTAGTCGGAACGCCGGAAGCTCTGTAGTGCCGCCGTGGCATGGACCTCGGCGTCGTGAACCCGTCCTTGGCCGACGGCGGCCGCGGCGCGACAAGCGGCGGCCAAGCCGTGAAGCGTCCACTGATGCGTCGCGACCGACCTCTCTGCCGCGACGGCGGCGGCGGCCTCGGCCTGATCGAGCCGGCCCGTCAGGACGTCGACGATCGGCAGGCACACCTCGGTCCAGACGGCCTGCCACTGGTCCTCGTGCGCAGCACCGATCGCCAACGCGTCACGGAAGCACTGATCGGCGCCTGCGACGTCGAGGGCTCCCATACGGTTGAGACCGTCGACCGTCGCGACCAGGTGGCGGGTCCCGGCTCGTCGCGCCTCTCGAGCCAGCTCACGAGCGCGGCCGATGGCGGGTGCACCGGCGGCGACGTCGTACCGGCTGAAGTGGTACTGAGCCATATTGGCAAGAACCAGGGCCTTGACATCTTTGGAGCGGCCGTCCGGCGCGGCGAGGAACCGTTCGACCATTTCCTCGTCCATATGAACGTCGGAGACCCGCTCGAGCACCTCGGCGCCGGTGAGCCAGAACAGCGCTTCGCCCCACGTCTCGGTATCGGCGGCCTGTTCCGCCAGAGCGGCCGCCGACTGCAGGTGCGGATAGCCGGCCGGGTAGTCGAAATCTCGGCGGTAGGCCTGGCCGGCGCTCAACTCGAGGCGGGCTCGCTCGTCCGCTGGGAAGTCGGCGGGCAGGCGGGCGAGGACGTGCTCGTAGCAGTCGGCGGCGATCGCCCACGCCCCCATGGCGACCGCTTGCTCGGCCGCGGCCCGGACGAGTGGCTCCACCGCTTCGGTGCCCGGCGGCCAGCCCGCCCGGCGGGAGTGATCGGCGATGGCGACGGCGTGGCGCTCGGCGTCCGGGCCGTAGTGGACCACGAGACGACGTGCGATCTCGCCCTCCATGCGGAAACGACGCCGACTGGAGATGGCGGTGGCCACCGCATGTCGCAGGAGCGGATGACGGAACCAGTAGGAGCTCACGCCGTCGTCGTTCATCAGACCGACTTCGTCGAGCTCCGTGAGGATCGACCAGAAGTCGTCGTCGGCGAGCTCGGCGACGGCCTGGAGCTCGGCGACCGAACCGCCGTCGCCGAGCAGGGCGGCGAGCTCCAGCACGGTACGAGCGGCCGGGCTGATCTTGTCGAGCCGGCCGCGCCAGGCCTCCATGCCGTCAGGAGCCAGGACGACGCTGCTCATCGGCACGTCGGTGTGCAGCCGACCGCCTCGGACCTCGAGCACGGACTTGGCGGCCAGCTCGTCGACGGCCATGTCGACGAGAAGCGGGTTGCCTCCCGTGGCCTCGTGGAGGGAGCGGAGCAGCTGGGCCCCGGGCGGACGGCCGCAGCGGCGGGCCACGAGTTCGAGCACGCCCAGCTCGTCGAGGCCTTCGAGTGAGATGCCGCGATGGATCGGCTCCGACTCGAGCCGCCTCACGGCCGCCCGTACTTTGTCGCTGGCCACGCCGGGGCGCATGGTGAGGAGTACGAGGAGGCGGGCCGCCGGCGTCTGGTGGTCGGCGGTGGCGACGAGATGCCCGAGGAGGTCGATCGTGGCCTGGTCGGCCCAGTGCACGTCGTCGAGAACGAGCGCCGTCGGCCGGCGCGACGCCGCGGCCATGACGGCTCTCGTCACCGCCAGGTAGAGGCTCAGCTCGGCCCGATCACCGTCCTCGTCCCGGGGCGTCCACGTGAAGAGGTCGCCGACTCCGGGCAGGCGGTCGAGCGCGGTGGCGAGCGGAAGCAACGGTGTCATGACGTCTTCGCGGGCGGCGCCCATCAAGAGCCGAGTGCCGGCGGCCGCGGCGCCGGCCGCCCACACCCTGACGAGCCTGGTCTTCCCGATGCCGGCTTCGCCCGAGACGATGACGAGGCGGGGCCGGCCGTTCGCGGCGTCGGCGGCCCAGCGATCGAGGAGCAGAAGTGGACGGTCGCGGCCGACGAGAGCGTTCTCGTCGTCGATGTCGCGGGGTACCACCATGGTCCACCCCCTCCGACGCAACGATACGCCCATCGCCCGGCGCGAAGATCATGTATTCGGGCGACTCGAGGAACGCTCACTGAGGGCACCACGTCGACGAGGGGGCTTCCATGGCGACAGCGGCGTATGACAACGCGTTGATCCAAGGCGACGTCCTGCCGGGATTTCGCCATCGTGACGACAACAGGTTCCACCAGAGGTTCCTGTTCGGCCGAGTCGAGAACGTCGCGGCGGCGAAGGCCGGCCTGGGCCGGCTACTCAACATGATCAGCACGGGCCACGACGTCCACAGGTCCTCGACGCACACGCCCACACCGCCGTTCGTGAACATCGCGTTCACCTACGACGGCCTGCGGCGGCTCGGCGGGGACGAGTGGGCCGCCGCCTTCACTCAACACAAGGCCTTTGTCCAAGGGCTCGCCGCCCGCTCGAAGGACGGCCTGCTCGGCGACCCGATGGACTGGAGGATCGGACGCCCGGGACAGGTCATCCACGCCGTGGTCAACATCGGGTCTCCCGAGAACAACGTCGACGCCGCGGTCGCCAACGTGAAGCGCGTGCTGGGCGCGGCGTTCCGGTACAACCGGCCGATGCGTGGAGCAATGCTCCCCGGAGGGACCGAGCACTTCGGTTTCAGGGACGGCATCGCCCAGCCGTATGTCGACGATCCCGCGCATCCGGCCGCGGCTCTCCCGATGAACTACACCCCCTCGAATCGCGGACTGGCGACACGGACCCGGGCCGGCGGCGCCAAGTGGCCGGACTGGCAGACAGAGCACGCGGAGGCGACCAAGGACGTCCCAAAGACGAAGATCCCTCTCGCCTTTCGATCTCCGGGCGTGCCCGTACTTCCCGCCGCGAAGTTCGTCATCTCCCGGCACGAAGCCGACAGTGACTTGCTCGCCGACGGCTCGTTCATGGTGTGGCTGAAGCTCCGTCAGTTTCCAGACCGGTTCTGGGCCATGTGCAAGCAACTGGCAGCCGGGCTCAACAAGACGTGGAGGGCCGACATCACGTGCGAGGTAGCCGCGGCGTTGCTCATGGGCCGGGCCCGAGACGGCACACCCGTCGAACCCAGTCCGCCGACGATGCCCGAGGACTTCAGCTACTACGAAGACCAGTCGGCGCGACGGTGCCCAGCCGGAGCCCATGTGCGCCTGATGAACCCGCGTGATGTCCAGACCTTGCCCCACATGATCCTCCGCCGCGGCATCCCCTACGGCGCCGCCGTCTCCGACCGAGCTCGAGACGACGGTCGGAATCGTGGCCTGCTCTTCGTCTGCTATCAGCAATCGATCGAGAACCAGTACGAGGTCCTCCAGCGTCAGTTCGCCAATGCCGAGTACGAGCTCGGCCAGCCGGCGAGCCGGTTCGCCGATCCGTTGATCAGCCAGAGGTCGAGGGAGGGCACCACCCTGGAGATCGCCGAGCCCTACGGCGGCGGATCCTTTGGCATGCGTTTGAAGAACACATGGATCGTCCCCGAGGGCGGCCTGTACCTCTTCGTGCCATCGATGAAGGGGCTGGAGGCGCTCGCCAGGTGACCTTCAGCAAGGAAGAGCCGGGCCGCGAGACTGAGGTCGTGCGCCTTCGAACGACTGCTCTCGTCGCGCTGCTGACGGTCGGCGCGTCGGTCGTCCGCGCTCCAGTGGCCGCGCCAGCAACCCGGGCGGGGTACCACTGCCCGCCGAGGCGACGCCGGTCGACACGTCGCGTCCTGACGTCGTTGTCGGAAGCGGTACGCCGGCCAGCTGCACGTCGCCGGCGGTCGTCGCGGCGGTAGCGCGGGGCGGCATCATCACGTTCGACTGCGGACCGGATCCCGTCACCATCATGATGAGCGAAACGGCGAAAGTGGTGAACACGTCGCCAGTCGTCGTGCTCGACGGAGGTGGCAGGGTGACGCTCAGCGGTGCCGACCAACGACAGATCCTCTACCTGAACACCAGCGACCCGGCCCAGATCTGGACGACGTCACACTGCCAGAACCAGGAGCAACCACAGCTCACCATCCAGCATTTGCACTTCACGGGTGGCAGCAGCACCGGCCAGCTCGACGAGGGCGGAGGCGGTGGCGCCGTCTTCGTCCGGGGCGGCCGGGTGAAGGTGATCGACATGACCTTCACCTCGAACCGCTGCGACGCGATCGGTCCCGACCTCGGAGGCGGCGCGCTGCGCGTGCTCAGCCAGTCGCACGGGCTCGCGGTCGTCGTCGCCACGTCGACCTTCGCCGGCAACGTCTGCTCGAACGGCGCCGCCTTGTCGAGCATCGGCGTCTCCTGGCCGATCTTCAACAGTGTCTTCACGGCCAACAGCGCCATCGGCACCGGCGCCAATCCCGCCCGTCCCGGCACACCGGGCGGTGGGAGTGGAGGAGCGATCTACCTCGACGGCGTCTCGAACGATCGGACCGGCGAGCTCCGCATCTCGAGGTCCGTGCTTCAGCACAACATCAGCCGGGGCTTCGATACGGCTGGCTTACCCGGCATCTTCTTCCTCGGGCTCGAGGCGCCACAGGTCACCGATTCGACGATCGCTTGAGGCCGGTCACATCCGGCCGATGGCAGGGGTCAGAGTCGTGAGACAACCGCACGAAGGAACCTGACCGATGGACGAACGTGAGTGGCTGGTCGCTCGGTTCGAGGAGCACCGCCCGCATCTGAAGGCGGTCGCCTACCGCATGCTCGGCTCGTTGACGGAAGCCGACGACGCCGTCCAGGAGGCGTGGCTGCGCTTCAGCCGCGCCGACACGGACAGCGTGGAGAACATGGGCGGTTGGCTGACGACCGTCACCTCTCGGGTCTGCCTCAACATGTTGCGCTCGCGGGGGGCACGGCGGGAGGAGGCGCTCGACACGCACCTGCCCGATCCCGTGGTCACCGGCGAAGTCGACACCGACCCGGAACAGGAGGCTCTGCTCGCCGACTCGGTCGGCCTGGCCCTGCTCGTGGTGTTCGACACGCTCACGCCGGCCGAGCGCCTCGCCTTCGTCCTCCACGACATGTTCGCCGTGCCGTTCGACGAGATCGCACCAATCGTCGGCCGATCGCCGGATGCGGCGCGACAGCTCGCCAGCCGGGCCCGGCGGCGAGTGCAGGGCTCAGCCACGGTTCCGGACACCGACCTGGCCCATCAACGCCAGGTGGTAGACGCCTTCTTCGCGGCGGCGCGCCAAGGCGACTTCGAGGCCCTCGTCGCCGTTCTCGACCCCGATGTCGTGCTCCGCTCCGACGGCGGTCCCACCCGGCCGATGGCGTCGGCGATGGTTCGCGGGGCCGAGACCGTCGCCAGCCGCGCTCTCATGTTCCGCCGGCCGGGGGCCTTCGTAGAGCCGGCGGTCGTCAACGGCGCCGCCGGTGTGGTCATCACGGACGCCGGGAAGCCGTTGTCGCTGATGGGCTTCACGGTGCGAGGCGGCCGGATCGTCGCCATCGACGTGCTCGCCGACCCCGAACGGCTCCGGCACCTCGACCTGACAGCCGTTCTCGGCCACCCCGGTGGTCAACGTGGCTGACTGTCAACATCGTTGACCCTATGGTCGTCGCATGACCGCAGCCGCCCCGCCCGGCGAGGTCCCTCTGCCCGCTCTACTCCGGGCCGCTCGGGGCGCCCACAGCCAGGCCATGCGAGAACGAGTGGCGGCGGGCGATCTGACCCGGCACCTCGGTGTCGCGAAGCAGGCCGCCGCCACGGTCCGAGCTGCGATCGAGGCGGTCGACGCCGAACAGTCCGACACCATCTCGGCCGAGCAGACGGCCGGTCTCCGGGCCGGCCTGTGGGCCCTCGCCGGCATGGCGGACCGCAGGGCCGAGGCCGCCGACTGAGATGTCAGCGGCGCTCCAGGCCCTGAACCGGGCTTTCCCCGACTCGTTGCTGCTCGTCGGCCGGGTACTCGGAGGTCGCCCATCAGCGACGGCGGCTCGGGCCGTCGCCCTCGACGCCGGCGGCGTCGAGCTGTCGATCGAGGACGTCGACGGCGTCCACGCCGTGCGACTCGACTTCGACGCCGCCCTCACGTCAGACCAATTCGTCGGGCCGGCCGTGCTCGGCCTCGTGGAGAGGGCCCGCCGTCAGTCCGGAGAGGCGGGCCAGACGAGCGGCGAACGGGAGCTGGTGCGCCTGCGAATGGTGAGGACGTTCGAGACCGCAGTGCGGGCCGTTTCCGATGTCCATCCGTACCTGCGTCGCATCACGCTGGGCGGCGGCGACCTGGCCACGTTCGCGCCGCTCGGGCCGGACACGTTCGTCTACCTGATGCCGTCGGTCGACGGCGAGGCGATGACGTGGTCCGGTTGGGCGTCACCCACCGACCGGCCCGCCGGGGCCTACTACACCGTTCGGTCGTGGCGTCCCGCCGCCAGTGAGCTCGACGTGTTGGTCGTGCTCCACGACGGCCCGGGTGTGGTGTCGAGCTGGGCCGAGCACGCCGAGCCGGGCCACGCCGTCACGCTGTGGGGTCCGCGGGACGGCTTCGAACCGCCCGTCGACGCGGGGTGGTACCTGGTCGTCGCCGACGACACCGGCCTGCCCGCCGCCGGCGCCATCCTCGAACAGCTGCCGTCCGGGACCGCCGCGTTCGTCGTGGCCGAGGTCGACGGGCCGGCCACCCGGCCGCCGCTGCCGGACCGGGTGGGCGTCGAGGTCTCGTGGGTGTACCGGTGCGGACGGCCGGCGGGCACGACGCCCGACTTGCTGGCGGACGCCGTTCGATCGGTCAGGTTGCCCGCCGGCCCCGGGTACGTGTGGGGCGGCGCCGAGCGGGCCGCCATCGCCGCCGTCCGCAACTACGTCCGTGCCGACCTGGGCCTGCCCGGCGATCGCCAGTCGCTCGTCGGCTACTGGGACGCCCGCCGGTAGCTCGGCCGACCGGCCTGCCCAAGTCGCGGCCCCCGCCAGGCACCCCGCCGGCTCCCGCCGTCACCCACGCTCCAGACACGACAATTCACGCCTGTGGCGCCCGTTGTAGCGAAAATCGCAACATTCACCGACACAAGCGACGCGTTCAGGCACGTCGTGCACACTCCGTGACGGCTCGAACACGTAATACGCCTAAACAGCCGCCCAAAATCTTCTTGCAACGACGAACACCTGTTTGCTAACCTCGGCCTCGTGTTGGAGGCGCTGCAGCAGATCGCGAACGTGGCGCACGGGGTCGACGGTGATGCTGCCGCGCTCAGTGACGCCGAGCTCGAGGCCGCTGTGCATCAGCTCGCGGGGCTACGCGCCTGGCTCGACGCGCGATGGCTCGCCGTCGTCGCCGAGTCGGCCCGGCGCCAGCTCCACCATCGTCACGGGGCCCGCGATGCGGCCAGCTGGATCGCCCGCCTCAGCGGAGAGCGGCCGGGAAGCAGCCGGCGCGACATCGAGCTCGCCGGCCAGATCGCCGCCGCACCTGTCGTGGCGTCGGCGGTGGCCACCGGCGCTGTGTCGAAAGCGAAAGCAGCCGAGCTCGTGCAGGCCGCATCGCTACCCGTCGCCACCCAGGAACAACTCGTCGAGCAGGCGGCGGCCCTTCCCGTCGACCGGCTTGCTGCCGCAGTGAAGCGGGCCCGCCTCGAGCACGGCGACGCCTCCGAGCCGGTTACGCCGACGCTCCAGATCACACGCCGAAGCGACTCCGGTCGGCTCGAGGCCACGCTCGATCTTGTCGACACCGAAGTGGTCGACGTCGCCATCCACGCCGCCGCCGACACGCTCGGCTTGCCCAGCGAGCTCCCTGTGCCCGAGCGGCGGGCCCGCGCGCTGGGCGCAATCGCGCGCTTCTACCTCGATCACCAGGACTCGGCTCCGGCCACGCGGGTTGGCCGCCCGCACGTCTTCGTCCTCGTCGACCTCGAGTCGCTGAAAGCACGCGCCGGTGGCAGTGCGACGCTCGGCTCGGGCGCGGTGATCTCCGGCGAGGAGGCCCGCCGCCTCGCAGAGGACGCCAACGTCACGCGGATCGTCACTCAAGGCAGATCAGAACCGCTCGACGTGGGCCGCACGACGCGCACCGTGCCCGCCGCCCTCGCCAAGGCCGTCATAGCCCGGGATCGCCACTGTCGCTTCGACGGCTGTACCGCGCCCGTTTGGGCCTGCGACATCCACCACTTCAAACCGGGGGCCCGCGGCGGCCGAACCGCGCTCGACAACCTCGGTCTGCTCTGCTGGTATCACCATCGATACGTGCACCGT
>JBKOXV010000106.1:0-5327 GCA_046725105.1 bacterium
CGGGGAGTCCGAACGCGTCCGCCAGCTGGATGAAGCGAGCCACCTTGTCCGATGCGTCGCTGTCGAAGGCACCGGCATGGTGCAGCGGCTGGCTCGCCACCACTGCGATCGCCACACCGCCGACACGGGCCAGGGCCGTCACCACCGCCGCCCCGAACCGCGGCCGGAGCTCGAGGACGCTCGACGCATCGGCGATGGCCTTCACTACGGCACGAACATCGTACGCCCGACGCGTGTTCTCAGGCACCAGCGTGTCGATCACCGTCGGGTCGGCTGGCTCATCCCATGTTGTGGCGTCCCCGGCGAAGAAAGACAGGTACGCCCGTGTGAGCCCGAGGGCCCCTTCATCGTCAGTGGCGAGGAGATCGATACCACCGACGCGCGCGTGCAGATCGGCCGGTCCGATCTCCTCAGGCCGTTGCTTGACCCCGGTGGCGGCCTCGACCATCGGTGGCCCGCCGATGCCCATGGACGACGTCTCGGTGGCGACGATGACGTCACACAGCCCGACCAGATTGGCGTGACCGGCGAACGCAGGTCCCATCACCACCCCGACCATCGGCACCCGACCGGACAGGCGAGCGAGCTCGACGAACATCGTCGTCCCCTCGCGTGAGGTGATGCCGAGGTCCTGGGCCCGGGCGCCCCCGCCCTCGGCCAGGAACACGAGCGGGTAGTCGTCGCGACCGGCGAGCGCGATCATGCGATCGATCTTGGCCTTGCCGACCTGGCCCATGGTGCCGCCGAACACCGTGTAGTCGAAGGCCACCACCGCAGCAGGCCGGCCGTCGACGGTGCCGACACCCGTCACAACGCCGTCGGCTGGGCCCTCGACGTCGGCGTGGCCGGGCCGGGCGAACATGCCGTATTCGAGGAAGCTGGCCGGGTCGAGTAGCCGGTCGATCCGTTGCCGGGCCGACAGCCGACCGCGAGCCGCCTGTTTCTGCATCGCCTCCGGCCGGCCGGCGTCGAGGTGAGCCTCACGCGCGCCGGCTACGCCGGCGTCCGTCGGGCGAGCAGGCAGTGGTTCGCTCACTCTGCCTCGATGGGCGCCGCCTCGCGGTCCCACGTCCGGTCGTTCACGGGGTCGACTCGAAGGTCGGCCTTGCGCACCCGCATCGTGGCGTCAGTCTTCGGCAGCGCATCCACGATCTCGACGTATCGGGGCACCATGAACCTCGGCACGCGAGGCTCGAGGAACGCGATGAGCCCGGCGGGGTCCAGCTCGCTGCCAGGGACGGGTACGACGACGATCTTCACCTCATCCTCGCCCCACTCGGATGGCACGGCGATGGCCGCCGACTCCGCCACCATGGGGTGCTCGTTGACGAACGATTCGACTTCGAACGAGGAGATGTTCTCGCCGCGGCGCCTGATCGCGTCCTTGAGCCGATCCACGAAAAAGTAGTTGCCGTCGACGTCGCGCACGAACGCGTCATCGGTGTGGAACCATCCATTTCGCCAGGCCCGCGCGCTCGCAACGGGGTCACCGAAGTAGCCGGCGTTGAGCGTGCCCTCGGCAGCGGTGCGCACGACCAGCTCGCCGACCTGTCCCGGGGCGACGTCGCGGTCGTCCTCGTCGACCAGCCGGACCTCGTAGCCCGGGTACCCGGAGCGAAGGCGACCGCAGCTGCGCCAGTCGCTTACCGGCGCCACCGCGACGATGGGAGTGCTGATCTCGGTCATGTTGTAACCCGTCAGGATGCGCACGCCGAACCGGCGCGAGAACTCCTCGTGCTGGGGCAGCACCGGCAGCATGATCACATACCGGAGTGGGTTGTCAGCATCGTCGGGCCGCTCGTCTCGATGCCACAGGAACGCCTGCATCGCGCCAGCCAGGATGGTCAGCGTGCAGCCGTGGCGGCGGACGTCGTCCCAGAACTCCGAACCACTCCAGCGCTCGCGGAGCACGGCTCGCGCGTGGTGCCACGCCATGAGATAGAGCGGCACCTTTCCCCCGACGTGGTTCATCGGATACGGCACGTACTGCGCCTCGTCGGCCGAGTACAGCGCCGACCACTCGGCGGGCGAGGTGGCGTGCAACTGACCCCACGGCACGAGAACGCCCTTCGAGGGTCCGGTCGTACCCGAGGTGTACATCATGCAGGCGATGTCGGTGACCGTCGGCGCCTGGCGTGTTCGCGCCGATGCTGCGGCTAGGTGTTCACCGCGCCCGATCACCCGAGACGGCAGCGCGGCGGTAGGAGCGTCGTCGTCGGTCACCACGATCGTGCGAAGACCGGCGAGCGGCAGTTCCTTCAGGCGGGCGACGTACTTCGAAGCAATCACCATCACCTCGGCCCGCGAGTGCTCGACCACGTAAGCCAGCATCCGGCCGTGGTAGTCGGGGTTCACGCCCGTCTCGATGCCGCGCAGCCACGCCACGCCGAGCCAGGCGAGGACGGCGTCGATCGATGTCGGCACCATCGACAGCACGGTCATACCGGGCTTAACGCCGAGGGCTTCGAAGGCGCTGGCCCACGCCAGCGACTGCTCCACGGCTTGGCCGTAGGTCAGTCGGGCTCCGGACACCTCCTCGAGCCACGTCCGTTCCGATTCCGCATCGGCGCGCCGCCGCAGGAGGGCGGGCAGGCTGGCGGGATCACCGTACGAGCCCGCCACCGTCGCCACCTGCGCCGGCCGAGCGCCGCAGGCTCGCCTGCACGTCGGCACCGCGAAAGATCTCCAGTGCGATCGCCAGCATCTCCTCCTCGCCGGTCTCGGCCATGCGATACACGTCGGCCACGTGGCTCTTGGTGAGGCGCATGCCCTCGGGTGGTGTGCGGGCCAGCCGGTGAGCGAGGCGGAGCGCCGCCGCCTCCACGTCGTCGTCGGCGACCTGGGTGACGAGACCAAACTGGAGCGCCTCGGTCGCCGTGAGGCCGCGCCCGGTGAGCAGGATGTCCTTGGCCCGCCCGAGCCCGACAAAGCGCGCCAGGCGGGTCGCCGGACCCGGGAAGCCCAGGCGGGCCTCGGGATAGGAGAAGCGGCAGTTCGCGGCGGCGACGCGCAGGTCGCACGCCAGCGCTAGCTCGGCGCCGTTTCCCACGCACGCTCCGGCCATCACGGCGATCGTGCCGATCGGTGCCTCGTCGAGGGCCCGGAACAACGCGAACTCCGTCTCGACGAGCTCGCGGAAGCCATCGACGTCGAGGGCCGACATCTCGTGGGTGTCGGCGCCGACCGAGAAGGCATCCGGCGCACCGGCGATGAGCAGGACACGCGGGTTGGCAGCCACCGCCTCGGCGAGTCGGGCGAGCAGCAACCGCAACACTTCGAGGGTGAGCGCGTTGCCGGGCCGTCCCGTCAGAAAGCGGAGCAACAGAAGCCCGTCGCCGGCCGGGGCGATGGTCACCGCCGCCGTGGTCATGTGACGTACACCTCGATGATGTCGCCGCCGAGCTCGGCACTACGGCCCTCCCGCACGATCTCTCCGTGTACGAGGATGTAGGCACGGTCGGCCACCTCGAGGGCGAGCATGGCGTTCTGCTCGGCTAGCAGCAGCGACGTCCCCGCGCCCACCACATGGCGCAAACCCTCCAGCACCGATTCGACCACCACGGGTGCGAGTCCCATCGACGGCTCGTCGATGGCCAGCACGCGCGGGTGCGCCATCAGCCCTCGCGCGATCGCCAGCATCTGCTGCTCTCCTCCCGACAGCACGCCGGCCCTCATCCGCAAGCGGTTCTTCAGGCGAGGGAACAGCTCGACCATGCGGTCTACCTCCGAGCTGATCTGGGCCCGCGGCTGGTGGTGCGCCCCGAGCCACAGGTTCTCCTCGACGGTGAGCGGAGCCAGCATGGAACGGCCCTCGGGCACGTGTACGAAGCCCGCCCGCGTCACCCGGTAGGGGGCGCGACGGGAGATTGGCTTGCCGTCGAGGGTGATACCACCGCTGGCCGGGCGGACGAGTCCGGAGATGGTGCGCAACAGAGTCGTCTTGCCCGCACCGTTCGGCCCGAGCACGGCGACGGCTTCCCCTTCGTCGACGTGGAGGTCGAGCCCGTGCACTGCCGTGACAGAGCCGTAGCGGACGACCAGCCCGCGGACGTCGAGCAGGGCAGTCATGCCGTCTTCCTCGTACCCAGGTAGGCGCCGCGCACCTGCGGGTTCGACCAGATCCGCTCCGGCGTGTCGAGAGCGATGAGCCGGCCCCAGTCGAGGACGGCTACCCGGTCGCAGACGGCTGACACGAGACGGACGTTGTGTTCCACCAGGAGGACCGTCATCTCCTGGTCGCACAGGTGGCGAACGAGCACGCCGATGTCATCAGACTCCGAGCGCGTCATGCCGGCCGTTGGCTCGTCCAGCAGCAGCAGCCTGGGCTCGGTCGCAAGCGCTCGTGCGATCTCGACGCGGCGCCTGAGCCCGTACGACAAACCCGATACATCGTCGCCGAGCACGGCGCCGAGTCCGAGACGCTCGGCCAGCTCGGCGGCGGCCCGCCGCTCCTGGCGCTCCTCGCCATGGCGGCGGCTGAGCAGCTGCCACGGATGGCCACCGAAGGAGAGGTGGCGGCCGATGAGGATGTTCTCGAGCACGCTCGAGTCCTCGAAGAGCCGCAAGTTCTGATAGGTGCGGGCGACACCGCGTCGAGCCAGCCGGTGGGGGCTGGCGCCGACGATCGACCGGTCGCGGAAGACGATGCGACCTCGATCCGGGCGCAGGTACGCCGTGACGAGATTGACGAGCGTGGTCTTGCCGGCGCCGTTGGGACCGATGAGACCGAACACCGAACCCGCTTCCACGGCGAAGCCCACGTCGTCGACCGCCCTCACAGCCCCGAACGCCTTGCTCACGCTGTCGAGAGCGAGGACGGTCACTGCGCCACCAGCTGATCGGCGGGAGCGGCCTGCTGGGCCGCCGGCGCGGGCCGGCGGGCGAGGCCGAGGCGCCGGAGCGCGGCCTGGTAGAGCGAACGGCTCGTGAGACCGTTGGGCGCGACCAGCATCACGAGCACGAGCACTCCGCCGTACACGAAGCTCTCCCAGTCGGAGCCGGCGAAGTCGAGGTTCTCTTCCAGGACGCGAAAGCCGATGGTGGCCACGACCGCACCGGCCCAGTGGCCGACCCCACCGACGAGCGCGTACGTGAACACGACAATCAGCAGGGAGAAGCTGTACTGGTCCGGGCTGATGACTCCGGTGCGGTGGGCCTCCAGACCACCGGCCAGCGCGGCCAGCAGCCCGCTGATCGAGAACACCGTGAGCCGGTAGGCGAACACATTGATGCCCAGACCGGCCGCCGTGCGCTCATCGAGGCGTATGGCACGCATGGCCCGCATGAAGTGCGATCGGTGTATCAGTTGGAGCACCACGAACACGCAC
>JBKOXV010000259.1:0-10819 GCA_046725105.1 bacterium
GGATCGCGGCGATCTCATCGAAGACCACGTCCATGGTCGCGGCGAGCCGCTGGTGCACGACCGCGGGGTCGTCGCCCTCGACCAGGTAGGGCTTGTGCCCGTAGCCGGTCAGCAGCGCGGTCAGCTCCTCGTCGGACAGCCGCGCCAGCACCGTCGGATTGGCGATCTTGTAGCCGTTGAGGTGCAGGATCGGCAGCAC
Source organism: bacterium (assembly GCA_046725105.1). GTDB lineage: Bacteria > Actinomycetota > Acidimicrobiia > Acidimicrobiales > Ilumatobacteraceae > DASXAI01. The sequence continues at coordinate 200 of JBKOXV010000259.1, forward strand.
GGCGCCGTCGCGGGCCGGATCGAGGAACTTGTTGGAATGCCAACCGCCGGCGAGCGGTCCGGTCTCCGCCTCGCCGTCGCCCACGATGCAGGCCACGAGGAGGTCCGGGTTGTCGAAGGCGGCGCCGTAGGCGTGCGCCAGCGAGTAGCCCAGCTCACCGCCCTCGTGGATGGAGCCCGGGACCTCGGCTGCCACGTGGCTCGGAATGCCGCCGGGGAACGAGAACTGGCGGAAGAGGTGGCGCATGCCGTCCTCGTCGAGCGACACGTCCGTGTAGACCTCCGACCACGTTCCTTCCAGCCAGGCGTTGGCGACGGCAGCCGGACCCCCGTGACCCGGGCCCATGATGTAGATGGCGTCGAGATCGCGGCTTCGGATCACCCGGTTGCAGTGGGCATATACGAGGTTCAGCCCTGGAGTCGTACCCCAGTGGCCGAGCAGGCGCGGCTTGATGTGCTCCGGCTCGAGCGGCTTTCTCAACAACGGGTTGTCGAGCAGGTAGATCTGGCCGACCGAGAGGTAGTTGGCGGCTCGCCACCAGCGATCGACGAGCTGCAGGTCGGCCTCGAGGGTGGACGACGGCGGCACGAGGCCTCCCTTCTACGGCTTCACTCATTCGATACCGCCGTGCCGCCGAAGTCCACCAACGCCATGTGAACGCCGAAGCTCAGCGCTTCTTGGCCTTGCCGCCGGCGAACAGGTCATGCCAGTCGTCGGCGTCCACCTCGATGTCGTAGCGACGGGCGGCCGCCATGATCCGGCGCCAGGCCCGGTCCCGATCGGCGTCCGACACGTCCTCGACCTGGTCGAACCGGGCGATGGCGTTGCGGACGTGCTGGGCGTCGGTCAGCGGCTCCTTGCGCTGGTCAGGGAAGGCGAACTCCCCGTCGTCGAGGCGGTTCTCCTCAGCCGTGCTGATGCCCGGCGTCGAGCGGGGGACGGACCGGCCGTGGGCACGAGCCGATTGGGCCCGGCGCGCCTTCACGAGATTGCGACGCGCTGCTTCCTTCTGTCGTTCCGTGGACATGGGCCATCACCTCCTCGCCCGCCGCGTACCCCGTGCGAGCGACGCGGATACCGGCTAGCGCGCCGTGAAGGTGTCCTCGCGGTCGCCCGGCATGGTTCCGAGGTGTTCCTCGATGCGTCGTAGCGACGCCTGGATCTCCTCGTCACTGTCCTTCGACTCGGCGCTGCCCCTGTGAATGTACAGGGCGGCCAGGACGACGAAGGCGAAGAGCTGCAGGAACTCGGACTGCCAATTCTCCAGGGTCGACTGGGCGAACTCCGAAACGAAGTCTCCGATCTTGGTGGACTGGCCGAGCTGGGTCTGCTCATCGGTGTACGCCTGCCACTCGGCGATGGCCTGCGCGATCCAGCTCACGAAGAACAACACCATCAGGATCAGTCCGAGGCTGAACTCGCGCCACACCGGTCGACCGCCCGACCGGTTGACGACGATGCTGCGCACCATGGAGGCGATGAGGAACAGCAGCGCCCCCACGGCGAGAACCACCACCAAGGTCATGCACCACGCGCCGGCGCTCATCGTGTCACGCCTCCTCCCTCAGTCCTCGACGTCGTCCGTGCGAACCACGGAGTCGTCGCCGCCGTGGTCGTTCGGTACGTAGTCGTCGGCGTCCCACGCGGTGACCCAGCGCTCGCCGGTCGCCACGCACCTTCTTCAGCATCTCCCGGTCCTCTCATTGCCCACCCTTTCCGTAACGTCACTACCCCGAACGGCCGTTCACAATCCTGGGGACGTGTGGACGGGCAGCCGCCGGGGCAAAGTGACGGACATGACACTCCTCGACGAGGCCATCGCCACCATCACCCGCGCCCGAGGGCTCGACCGCCTCGCCGAACGGGTCTCCGACGCCGTCGCCCAGGTCACGCATCGACCACCGGTGGTCAACATCGTGTCCGGCACATGGCTCGGTCACCCGCTGCACCCGGTTTTCACCGACCTGCCCATCGGCTGCTGGACCAGCGCCTTCGCCCTCGACTTCGTCGCTCCGAAGCGGGGCCGGCGAGCGGCACGGTTCTTCGTCGGAGCCGGCGTGGTCGCGGCGGTGCCGACGGCGTTGACGGGTCTGGCCGACTGGGCCGACACCGTGGGCGACACGCGGCGCATCGGTGCCGTCCATGCCCTGGTGAACCTGAGCGCCACGGCCTGCTTCGGCCTGTCGTGGCTCGCCCGCCGCCACGGCCACCATTTCCGCGGCGTCATGCTGTCCACCGTGGGCAGCGCCATGGCCACGGGAGGGGCCGCCCTCGGCGCCCATCTCGTCTATCGAACCGGTACGGGTGTCGACACGACCGTCTTCGAGACACGACCGAGCGACTGGACGACGCCGTCGGAACCGGCCCGGCCGCTCGCCGAAGGGACGGTCGTGCTCGAGGTCCGATCGAACAAGGTCTTGGCGACGCCGACGGCGGGAGGCCGGTGGAACGGGATCGACGCCCGATGCAGCCACCGCGGCGGACCACTCGACGAGGGGCAGATCGATGGCGGCTGCGTCACCTGCCCGTGGCACGCCAGCCGGTTCCGGCTCGACGACGGCTCGATCGTGCACGGCCCGGCCACCGCACCGGAGCCGCGCTACGACGTGGAGGAGCGGGATGGTGGGTTGGCGGTGCGGGCGGCGGCGGGCGGATCCTGATCGCCGGCGCGTTCCTCGAGGTGGGCGAGCAGGCCGTCAAGGGCGGCGTTGACCGCCTGCCGAGCCCGGGCTTCGGCATCGCCTTCCAGGAGCGAGGCGCCTACCTCGACGCGGCCGCTGTCAGCCGGCCCGGCTGCGCCCTCCGGTTGGCGGGCGGTCAGCCCGCGGGCGACTCGCGCCGCTCGGTGGCGGCATCGCCGGCGGTCTCGCGGACCTGGCGGGCGCCGGCCTGCGCGGTCTCCTTCACATCCCGGACCGCCTCCGCCACGGGCTCTTTGAGCTCGTCGATCAGCTGCTGCCCAGCGTCCTTGAGCTCCTCCGTGAGCGGCTCCGCCGCCTTGAGGGCACGCGGCCCGAGCTGGCGCTCCGTGCGGGTCGGCGGCACGAGCGAGCCCACCAGTATCCCCACTCCAAAGGCGACGCCCCCGGCCACGAGTGGAGCGCCGCTCGTGTTGGCGCGCATGGCGTCCAGGCCGGCGGCCGGAGCGCTGCCCACCGAGTGAGCGGTATCGGTGATCTGGCCCGAGATGTCTTCGGCCTTGCCCATCACCCGATGTCGGGCGTTGGTGAACCACAAGACGATCCGGTTGCGTCTGCGCTCCAGCATCCGGCCCGGGCTGACCCGGTCGCCGATCGCTTCCAGGGTTCCGCTCATCGATGCGCGGGTGTCCTCGATGTCCCGCTTCAGCTCTTCTGTTGTTTCGCCCACTCGATGTTCTCCTTCATGGTTTCGATGGTCTCAGGCATGGGTTCGACTCGCTCCGCTCGACGGCGGGCCGCGCCAAACGCCACCGTCGCAACGATGGCCCAGATGACGGCAACGGTGAGGAATGCCACCGCTCGGTTGATCCACTGGTCGAGCAGCCACGCGAGCGCCGACGAGAGGAACGTCAGCGTGAGCAGCGCCGCCACCGCGGCGGCCGCGAACGACGAGGCGGCTTGGCCAACGCGGCGCACCTCCTGGCGCGTTTCGGTCTTCGCCAGCTCCACCTCGTTGCGCAAGAGGGCCGACAGCTGAGCACCCAGGTCGCCGAAGAGCTCACCAAGGGACCGGTCGGGTTGCTTCGGCTCTGTGACGCGCTGGACCTCGGGCTGCGGCGACCCGGTGCTCATGCCACACCCGGCGAAGGCACCATGGAGCCGGCGGGATCGGCCTCGTCGAACGCCGACTCGCGAGGAGGCGCGGACAGCGCGGCGGTGTCAGGTACGGCGGGCGTCCGGTAGTCGGGTTCGGCGCCGGCCGGGCCGCCGCGACCGGCGACGACGCCCTCGGCACCGCCGCCACCAGCCCGAACGATCCGTGCCAACGCGAAGCCCGCCGCGGCGCACGACAGGAGGAACAGGCCGGGGCGCCGCCGGGCGAACCCGCCTAGATCGGAAGCGACCGCGTCGAGTCCGCCGCGGTCGAGGCGGGACGCCATGTCCTCCAGCCGCTGACCAGCCCGCTCGGCGTAGCTGGAGATGGAGCCCGCCTCTTCGGGACGCCCCTCCCGCAGCGCCCGAATCTGCTGGCTGAGACCGTGTAAGCCACTGGCCAGATGCTGGGTGCTCTGTTCGGCCTGCTGGCGGACCTGCGAGCGCGTCTGGTCCAAAACGTCGGTGGCGTGTTCCTTCAGATCGGTGGCCACCTCACGCACTTGTTCCTTGGCTTCGCCCGCCACTTGTTTCGCCTGCTCGCCGGCGTGGCTCGTGACATTCTTCGCCGTCTCGGGCAGCGACGCGCCGCCGTCGGGCTCAGGCCCGGTCTCGTTCGGTGATTCGATGCTCATGGCGCCTCCAGATGGAAAGGACGGGCGTCTGTTTCCCTGTGGCGACTCGGGTGATCCTCGCCTTTTTCGAATCAACCGCCGGGCATTGAACGGCATGGAAAGGGTATAGATTGTTCGGCTTTCACCCGAATAGGTGAGAGCGAACCACGCCGCGGACTGCTGGCGAGATCACGGCTCGGGTCGACGGCCCAGATCGCAGGCGCCGCTAGGAGGAGACGGCGGCGGTCAGGAGGTCAGTCTGGACCGCGTCCATCGACGCCGCATCGAGGTCACCGTCGACACAGACCGCCACAGTCGGCTTGTCCATCACGAGCCGTGCAAGTGGCCACCGGCCCAGTCAACCGAGCGCCCTCTCCACGGAGAACGGGAGACCACAACATCCAGACAACCGGGCCTCGAGCCAGGCGGCGTTGAATGGACAAACTCTCTATCGGTCACGTCGTCGCGGCTACCCGTGGCCCGCCATGTGCAGACGACCCGCCGGAAGAGAGAAGAGTCGTGGCGGCGCACCGCGGGCGACGGCCCACCGCCACGACCACTGCGTACGACCTTCCTCCTCGGCACCTCAACGATCAACGCCCGGTCTGCTCAACAGCGCCTCAACTGCAGTCAGAAGCGGCCCGTGAGCGGATGGCAGGCGCCGTGAGCGGGGTATGTGTCGGCGTAGGTCATGACCAGCACGTGAGTCATGGCGGACAGGTAGGTCACGGAGGCGACGATGCCGAGAGGATCACGAAGTGACGTTCCGGGAACGCTCAAGCGTTCACCGGCCAAGGCCCAACGGACGTTCAAGAAGACCCTGGAGTCGGCCCACGAGACGTACGGCGGCGACGAGGAACGAGCCCACCGAGCCGCCTTCTCGGCGGTGAAGCACAGCTACGAGAAGGTCGGCGACCACTGGGAGCCGAAGCGGCGCAAGGGCCCCTCCGACGAGCGGGCCGCCAAGGGCCGGGGCGGCGGGGGCCGGTCGGCCGGCGGCGTCGACGTGCGGGGGCATTCCCGCGACGAGCTCTACGAGCGAGCCAAGAAGCTCGGCGTGAAGGGCCGCTCGTCCATGAACAAGCAGGAGCTGGCGGAAGCGATCGCCCGGAAGCAGGACTGAGGCATGGCGCTGCGTCGCAGCAGCCCGGAACGGACCTGCCCGGGGCCGATCGTGTGCTTCGTCGTGCCCGGCGCGACACAACAGATCGGCGAGTGCCGGTGTGGCGTTGTCGTCGGCGTCGGCTAGGACGACATCCCGGCCGACCACCACGGGGCGGCCTTGTTGCCCGAGGGTCTCGCCGGCTGAACCGCCGGCGAGCGAGCGGTGGCCTCCTCGACCGAGGCCCGATCCGCCCCCAGGCGTCCATTCCTCCGACTTGGCCCGCGCCGGCGATCCGCTCGGCACCGAGGAGTTCGTCACGCACCAACTGGCGCTCCAGGACGCGCCGAAGGGCTACGAGATGTCCAGAAGAAGTTGGATGGCTGCGTGAAGGTGGTGCTCAATCCCTGAGCGAGGTCCCACGTATGGCGCCGCGTCGTCGGGGTAGCGACCGGTCGTGAACCCCGGTGGCGAGAACAGCATCCACGACACGAGCATCCTCATCTCGGGCGGCAGCTCCGGCCTCGGAGCGGCGCTGGTCGACGCAGCCATCCAGCGCCGAGCGCGGCCGCTGGTGCTCGACCGCCGGCCACCGCGCCACGAAGTGCCGCACGTCCTCGCCGACCTCGCCGACAGACGCGCCGCGACGGCACGTCTCGGCGACTTTCTCGCCGGCCAACCTCCGCTCCGGGCGGTCATCACAGCCGCCGGCACCGATGCGTGCGGCCGGTTCGACGAGATCGACGGCGCCGAGTGGGAGACGGTGGTCGCCGTCAACCTCCTCGGCACGGCGGCCGTCGTCCGGGCTGCCCTCGGACACCTGGCGCCGACCGCCGACGTCGTCACGGTCGCCTCGACCCTCGGGCTGCGCGCCCTCTCCGACGCCACCGCCTACTGCGCCAGCAAGTTCGGTGTGGTGGGATTCACCCGGGCGCTGGCGCGTGAGCGGAACGGCACGCCGCGCGTCACCCTGGTGGTGCCCGGTGGCATGCAGACGGCGTTCTTCGACGGGCGACCGGAGCAGTACCGGCCGCCTCCCGACGCCACCCTCAGCGACCCGGCCGCCGTCGCCGAGGTCATCATGCGGGCGATCGAGCTCCCGCCCGGGATCGAAGTCAAGGAGATCGTGGTGGGGCCGCCGGGCGAGCCGTCCTGGCCGTGAGTCTCGACGAACGACACCTCGACGCCGACGTGCAGCGCCGCGTGGCCCGCTTCGTCCGCGCCGCCGGGCTGGCCGGCGTCGATCCGGACGAGTTCGACGCCGTGGCCGCGGTGACGGCGGCCGGGCCGGCCCGAGGCCGAGACCAGCCGCCGCTTCCCGCGTGGGTGAAGGCGCTGCTGTGCGACCGGGACGGCACCCTCGTCGCCGACGTCCCGTACAACAACGACCCTGACCGGGTACAGCCCCTGCCCGGCGTGCGGGCCGCCCTCGAGCTGGCCCGCCGGTGCGGGTTGCGAATCGCCGTCGTCACCAACCAGAGCGGCGTCGGCTCGGGGCGGATCACCCCCGCCCAGCTCCGTGCGGTGCACCGCCGCCTCGGCGAGCTCCTCGGCCCCTTCGACACGATCCTGGCGTGTCCGCACGAGCCGGGCGACGGGTGCGGGTGCCGAAAGCCGCGCCCCGGCCTCATCACGCAGGCCGCCGCCCGGCTCGGTGTGGACCCGTCGGCCTGTGTCGTGATCGGCGACACCGGGAGCGATGTCATGGCAGCCACCCGTGCCGGCGCCTGGCCGATCCTCGTGCCCAACGGCCGAACGCGACGAGAGGAGATCGACGCCGCGCCCATAGTGGCGAGCTCGTTCGCGGCGGCCGTTCGACTGGTGCTCTGAAGGCCGGGCCTCGTGGAGGGTTGAGGAGCTCCAGCCGGGGTACCTTTTTCCTGATGCGACCGTCGCTCGGGCTGTCGCCAGGTGTCGCGCTCATCGTCTCGGATCGCGATCCGGCCATGCGGCGCCTCGTAGGGCAGCGGTTCCGCCAGGAGGGCTTCGAGGTGTACGAGTTCGACGATCCGCTCCGGATCGCCGACAACCCCAGGGCGGCGCTGTCGGCCACGACGTCCACAGCCAAGGGCTCGATGGCCGACAGGGGCATGGCGGGGTGCAGCGCTTCCTTGGGGTCCTGCACCATGGCCCAGCCCCCGCGGCGCTTGATCTCGAACAGCCCGGCCGTCCCGTCGTCGAGCGATCCTGACAGGACGACCCCAACGGTCCGCGACCCGAAGGCGGCGGCGGCCTACGGAAGAGTGGGTCGATCGCCGGTCGTACGCCATTTTCCGTCGGGCCGCGGCTGACGCGCAGAGTTTGTTCCTCGACGAGTAGGTGATAGTCGGGCGCCGCCACGTAGATGTGCCCGTCCTTCAGGGTGCATTGGTCGGTGGCCTGGTGAGTGGGCAACGGTCCCGATCGACCGAGGATCTCGGCGAGCAGGCTGCGCGAGTTGGCCCTCAGGTGCAGCACCACCGCCACGGCGGCGGGCAGATCGCCGGGAAGGTCACGCACCAGCCGGCGCATGGTCTCCACACCGCCCGCCGAGGCCCCGATGGCGACGATGCCGGTTGCAGTCACGAGGACCCCCAGGCGAAGAGAGGCGGTACAGAGTAGGTACGGCGGCCGGAGCCGAAAGCAAGCTGTTCCTTCCATACCCAGTCGGCCGGCGCTGTATGTCGCCGAGAAGTACGGGTAGAGGACCGGCGTGGCGGCTGTCCTGGGCATCAACGCCGTGTTCCACGACCCGGCGGCGGCGCTGGTGGTAGACGGCCGGATCGTCGCCGCCGCCGAGGAGGAGCGCTTCACCCGGCGCAAGCACGGCAAGGAACCGGTCCCCTTCTCGACGTGGGAGCTCCCCGAGCAAGCGGCGCGCTGGTGCCTCGACCACGGCGGCCTCGAGGCCGCCGACCTGGATGCCGTGACGTATTCGTACGACCCCGAGCTGGCCCACACCCGGCCGGGCACTGACCTCGCATGGGAAGACATGCGCACCATGTACGCCCGCCGGGCCGGGGTGTTCCTGTCGACCGCGCTGCCCGGACTACGCCCCCAGGCGGTGCGGTTCGTTCCCCACCACGTCGCCCACGCCGCCTCGGCGTACGGCGCCGCCCCCTTCGCCGACTCGGCGGTGCTCGTGCTCGACGGCCGGGGGGAGGGGGCGTCGTACCTGGCCGGCCGGACCCGAGAGGCCCGTTTCGAGACGCTGGCGACACAGGCCCTCCCTCACTCGCTCGGCCTCCTCTACGAGGAGGTGACCGCCCACCTCGGCTTCCGGCGGTCCTCCGACGAGTACAAGGTGATGGCGCTGGCCGCCTTCGGAGACGCCGCCCGCTACCGCAGAGTCTTCGGCGACCACGTCTATCCCACCGAAGACGGCGGCTTCCGCACCGAGCCGTTCTCGCTCGCAGAGCTCGTCCCGCCCCGGCCGGCCGGCGGTCCGATCGACGGGCGCCACGCCGACCTGGCGGCGGCCCTGCAGGAGCGGCTCGAGGAGGTGCTCTTGGCCTTGGCCCGTTGGGTGCACGCCGCCAGCGGCGCGCCGGTGCTCACCATGGCCGGCGGCGTCGCCCTCAATTGCGTCGCCAACTCGCGCCTGGCCGCCGAAGGACCCTTCGACCACGTGTGGGTGCAGCCGGCGGCAGGTGACGCCGGCACGGCGCTCGGAGGAGCGCTCTACGTGGCGGGCGAACTGGGTGATCGGTGCCAGTCGATGGTGGGGGCCGATCTGGGGCGGGGGTGGACCGATGACGAGATCGAGGCGTGCCTCGTCGCCGCCGAGCTGGCCTACGAGCGGCCCGCCGACCTGCCCGGCGTCGTCGCCGACGCCCTCGCCGCCAACGGCGTGGTCGGCTGGTTCCAAGGACGATCCGAGTTCGGGCCCCGGGCCCTGGGCCACCGGAGCCTGCTCGTCGATCCTCGGCGCGAGGAGAACCTCCAGCGCATGAACGCCGTCAAGGGTCGGGAGGAGTTCCGACCCGTCGCGCCCATGGTCCTCCTGGAACGGGCGGCGGAGATCTTCTCGGGCCCGGTCCCGAGCCCGTACATGCTGTTCGTGCACGACGTGCGGCCGGCGTGGCGCTCACGCATTCCCGCCGCCGTCCACGTCGACGGCACGGCGCGAGCCCAGACCGTCGACCGCGACGCCGAGCCGCTCGTGGCGGCGCTGCTGGACGCCTTCGACCGGCGTACCGGCGTGCCCGTGCTGGTGAACACCAGCTTCAACACGGCGGGCCGACCCATGGTGGACCACCCCCGTGACGCCCTGGAGTGCTTCGGCTCCGGCCCCATCGACGTGCTGGCGATGGGCCCTTTCGTCGTCCGCCGACGAAATCTCTCGTGACATCACCCTCGTGACACCGCCACATTTCGACATCGTCGTACCGAGCATCGGCCGGCCCCAGCTCCAGCACCTCCTCGCCTCGCTGGCCGCCAGCGGGCCGCCGTGGCCGGGCCAGGTCATCGTGGTCGACGACCGGTCCGCCGTCGAGCGGCAGCCTCGGCTCATCGTCGATCGAGTCCCCTTCGGCTGCCCGACGCGTCTTGTGGCGACGCCGGGCGGACGCGGACCGGCGGCGGCTCGCAACGCCGGATGGCGGTCGGCGTCGGCCGAGTGGATCGTCTTCCTGGACGACGACGTCGAGGTCGAACGAGAGTGGTCGGCGCGGCTGGCTCACGACCTGGCGACGGCGCCCCACGACGTCGGCGCGGTCCAGGGCATCATCGACGTCCCGCTCCCCGCCCGGCCGACGGACTGGCAGCGCAACGTCGGCCGCCTGGCGTCGGCCCGGTGGATCACGGCCGATCTTGCCGCCCGCCGGATCGCGCTGTTCGAAGTCGGAGGCTTCGACGAGCGCTTCCGCCGCGCCTATCGGGAAGACACCGACATCGCCCTGCGCCTCACAGGCGCCGGTTGGGAGCTGGCCCGCGGCACCCGTCGCACCCGCCACCCGGTCAGACCGGCCGACCGGTGGGTGAGCGTCCGGCTTCAACGGGGCAACGCCGACGACGTCCTCATGGAGCGGATCCACGGCCGCGACTGGCGCCGCGCCGTCGGCGAGCCGCCCGGGCGCATCGCCTTTCACCGCGCCGTCGTCGCCAGCGAGCTCCTGGCCGTGGTGGCGAC
>JBKOXV010000087.1:0-7173 GCA_046725105.1 bacterium
CGCCGCGACCGGCCCGCTCGCGGCCGGCGACGGCGATGACGACGGTGGCGCCGACCCGGGCCACCGTGCCGAGGCCGGCGTCGACCTTGCCGCAGTCGTGGAGCAGGGCGCCGGCGACGACGGCCCGGTCCGCTCCTGCTCCGAGCGCCTGCGTCACCCTGCGGGCCACGGCGACGGCGTGGCGCCGGTCCGGCTTGGCCATGCGGCGCCATATGGCCCGCTCGCCGGCCACCAGGAACGATTCCGCCCACGCGTCGTCGGCCGGCGGCGGCGGGCGGGGCGACAGCGAGCCGAGGAACCGCCGCACCAGGTGCCTGGTGCGCATCAGCGGCGACCGCGGGCGCGGGGATGGGCGGCGTCGTACACGGCGCGCAGCCGCTCGGTCGACACCCTGGTGTACACCTGGGTGGTCGAGATCGACGCGTGCCCGAGCAACTCCTGCACGACGCGAATGTCGGCGCCGTGCTCGAGCATGTGGGTGGCGCAGGAATGCCGGAGCACGTGCGGCGACAGCCGGCCCTCGAGCCCGCAGCGGGCCCCGTACGACCGCACGATCGACCAGGCGCCCTGGCGGGATAGCCGGCCGCCCCGCTGGTTGAGGTACACGGCTTCGGCGTCGTGGCGGCGGGCCCACCGGGCCGGCACCAGCGCCGGTCGGCCGTTCGGGCCGAGCCAATCGCGCAGTGCCGCCCGGGCCGGGCGACCGACAGGCACGATGCGCTCCTTTGCGCCCTTGCCGAAGACCCGCAGCAGCCCACCGTCGAGGTCGAGGTCGCCCAGTGAGAGGCCGCACAGCTCGGAGATCCGGATGCCCGTGCCGTACAGCACCTCGAGGATGGCCCGGTCGCGCCGGTGGACCGGAGCCGACCCGACGACGGCGTCGAGCAGGGTCGCGACCTCGACCTCGTCGAGGGGTTTCGGAAGACCGGCCGGGACACGCGGCGGCGCCACGTCGGCGGCGGGATCGGCGGCGCCTTCCTCGTCGGCCAGGAACCGGTGCAACGTCCGCACCGCCACCAGGGCCCGGGCGACGGAGGCCGGCGCCCGGCCCGCCTCTCGCAACGCGGCCACGTAGCCGGCCACGTCGGCTTCGGCCACCGTGTCGAGCCGGTGACCGCCGGCGGCCAGCCAGGCCGTGTACCCCTGGAGGTCACGCCGGTAGGCGGCGAGGGTGTTGGCCGACCGGCCCCGCTCGACCGCCAGCCAGGTGAGGAACTCCTCGGCGGGCTTCGGCAGTGCCGAGGTCGTCATCCTCCGACGGCGAGGCGCCGCTCGGTGAGCAGCAGGCCGATCACTGTCTTGGCGTCGGTGATGGCGCCGCGCACCACCTCGGCGACGGCCTCGGCCAGCGGCACTTGCAGCACGGCCATGGCGTCCTCCTCCGGACCCTGCGCCTGGGGCGGCACCGGCGTGAGCCCGGTCGCCAGGAACACGTGCGTGGCGGCGTCGGTCATGCCGGCCGAATTGTGGAACACCGTGAGCAGGTCGAGCCGTTCGGCCGCCAACCCCACCTCCTCGCCCAGCTCCCGATGGGCGGTGCGTTCGGGCGGCTCGCCGTCGACGTCGCGCATCCCGGCGGGGATCTCGGTGATCTCGGTGCCGAGGGCGGCCCGATACTGGCGGACGAGCACCACCGACGGCGTGCCTTCCGGGTCGAACAGCACGGGCACGATGCCGACGGCGCCGGGCGACCGCACGACGTCGCGTTCGAATCGGTTCCCGTCGGGCCCTTCGAACGACGCCACGACCACCCGCCACAGGTGGCCTTGGTAGACCAGACGCTCGCCGAGGCGGCGGAACGTGGCCGAGCTCACGCCGCCGGTTCAGTGGCCCGCGGCTCCGGCACCTCGCGCTCGAAGGGGATGTGCGGGTTCCGGCCCTCGGCTCGCACCAGGGCGGCGGCGATGAGCTCACGGAACAGGGGGTGGGAGCGGTCGGGGCGGCTCTTGAACTCCGGATGAGCCTGGGTGCCGACGTAGAAGGGATGGTCGGCCAGCTCCATGAACTCCACGAGCCGCTTGTCGGGCGACAGACCCGCCAGCACGAACCCCGCCGCCTCGAAACGCGTGCGGTAGCCGTTGTTGAACTCGTAGCGGTGGCGGTGGCGCTCCGACACCACCGGCTCGCCGTAGGCCTCGTGCACCCTCGTGCCCGGCGTGAGGACGGCGTAGTAGGCGCCGAGGCGCATCGTGCCACCCATGTCGACGACATCGCGCTGGGCGTCCATCAGGTCGATGACGGGGTGGGGCGAGGTCGTGTCGAACTCCGTGGAGTTGGCGTCCATTAGGCCGAGCACGTTGCGGGCGAACTCGATGGTCATCACGTGCAGCCCGAGGCACAAGCCCAGGCACGGCACGCCGTTCTCGCGGGAGTAGGTGGCGGCGGCGATCTTGCCCTCGATGCCCCGCACGCCGAAGCCGCCGGGGATCACCATGCCGTCGAGCTCTTGCAGCCGCCCGGACGCCAGGAGGCCCTCGACGTCCTCGGCCTGCACCCAGTCGACCTCGACCTTGGCGCCGTGGTGGAACGCGGCGTGCTTGAGGCTCTCGACGACCGACAGGTAGGCGTCCTGCAGGCCGACGTACTTCCCGATGAGCCCGATCCGCACCGGGCGGTCGGCGGCCTCCACCCGCTCGACGAGTTCCTCCCACGCCGACAGGTCCGGCTCGCCCTCGAGTTGGAAGATGCGGCACACCTCGGTGTCGAGACCCTCGGCGTGCAGCACCAGGGGAAGCTCGTAGATGTTGCGGGCGTCGGCGGCGTTCACGACCTGGCGCAGGTCGACGTCGCACAGGTTGGAGATCTTGCGCTTCAGCGAGTCGGAGAGCGGCGCCGAGCTGCGACAGACGATGATGTCGGGCTGCACGCCCCGGCTGCGCAACTCGGTGACCGAGTGCTGCGTGGGCTTGGTCTTCTGCTCCCCCGACGGGCCGATGAACGGCACCAGCGTGACGTGGACGTAGCACACGTTGTCGCGCCCCACGTCCTTGCGGAACTGCCGGATGGCCTCGAGGAAGGGCAGGATCTCGATGTCGCCGACGGTGCCGCCCACTTCGGTGATCACCACATCGACGTCGTCGGAGACGAGCCGGCGGATGCGCCGCTTGATCTCGTCGGTGATGTGCGGGATCACCTGCACGGTGCTGCCGAGGAAGTCGCCCCGGCGCTCGGCGGCCAACACCGATTGGTAGATCGAGCCGGTGGTGGCGTTCGAGTTCCGCGAGAGGTTCTCGTCGATGAACCGCTCGTAGTGACCGAGGTCGAGGTCGGTCTCGCCGCCGTCGTCGGTGACGAACACCTCGCCGTGCTCGAAGGGGTTCATGGTGCCCGGGTCGACGTTGATGTACGGGTCGAGCTTCTGCATCGTGACCCGGAGCCCCCGCGCTTTCAGCAGGCGGCCGAGGGAGGATGCCGTGAGCCCCTTGCCGAGACTGCTCGCCACCCCGCCGGTCACGAAGATGTGCTTTGCCACCACACGCTCCTCGCCTGACGCACCAACCGAGGCTAGCAAGCCCCCGTCCCGAACCGGTGTCTTTGAACGAGGGGGAGGGCCGACGCCGCTCCTCCTCGGAAGTTGGACGCCTGAGTGCCCTTTGGGGCGCCCCCACGTCCAACTTCGCTCAGACACGTCGCGAACCGAGGCGGTCGAGCCAGCGCAGCGGACCGGTGCGGTCGATGACGGCCGAGAAGCTCACCCACTCGCTGGCGAGGTTCAGCGCCAGGAGCGCGACCAGCACGGCGAGGACAGCGCCGTCGCCGAGCACGATGACGGCGGCGAGGCCGACGGCGGCGCCCACGACGTTGGCGCCCGTGTCCCCGAGCATCCCCCGCTCGCGCAGGTCGGGCACGAGGAGGGCCGCACCGGCCCCGAGGGCGACACCGGGGCCGCACAGGGCGGCCGACGCCCGGTCCACCACGACGAGCACTGCGAAAGCCGCCCCGGCCGTCTTCAGCGTGCGTCCCGGGGCCCGGTCGAGCAGGTTGGCGAGGTTGGCGGCGAGGGCGATGACGGCGGCGTCGGCGAGCAACCAGCCGAGCGAGTCGGCCGCCAACGGCGCCGCCACTACCACGGCGACGAGAGCGCCGCCGGCCAGCTTCACGAACCCGGTCGTGATGCGGCCGTCGCGCAGCGCCAGCAGATGGCCGCGGAAGCCGCCCCCCGAGCCGCCGCCGGCCAGGTCGTCGAGCAGGCCCAGGAACCCGAAGCCGAGCGCCGCCCGCAGCATGAGATCGCGGCTGGTGGCGGCGGCGGCGTCGTCGCCCCAGTCCGCCGCCCGCCCGAGCGCCCCGAAGGCGGTCATCACCAGCACGACGAGCACGATCACCAACCCCGTGGCCGTGGGCAGGGCGGCGCCCCGGTAGTTGGCCCGCAAGAAGGCCGGCATCGACAACACGGGCTGCAGCACCAGCCAGCCCATCCCCCCCAGGGCCGCGGCGATCACGACGTGGACAAGGAGGGTCACGGGGGTGCGACCCTCAGCGTGACGAGCAGGAGCCACGGCGCCACCACGCCGATCATCATGGCGGGGACGGCGATGCCCGAGTCGTTGAGGGCGAACCCGAGCACCGCCAGGACGAGCGACCCGCGGAGGCAGGCCCGCAGGCCGGGCGCCTTGGCCTGCACGTCGGCCAGGAGGCCGTGGCGGCGTGTGGCCACGACGGCGAGGGCGCCGATGAGCGCCAACACCACCAGCGTCCAGGGGGTGGACGTGAGGACGTGCCAGTTCGACTCGAGCTTGCGCCGCAGCACCAGCCACGCCTCGCCGTTGCCGATGTCGGCCACGAAGCGTCCGACGTGAGTTCGCTCATCGGCCGGGCGGGCCAGGTCGACGAGCGCGAAGACGGCGACGACGGCGGCCGCTCCGGCGCCGATGGCCACGGCGGCGCGCCCGGTGACTCGCCAGCCGCCGAGCAGCACGGCCACCAGCGCGAACGCGGGGACGCAGGCCAACACGCCCCCGACGTCGGAGCCGAAGGCGGGCCACCCGTCGGCGACGACGGTGATGGCCATGAGCATGACGGCGAGCGCCCACCAGCGGTCGCGGGCGGCGCGCGGCGCCGGCGCCTCGCCCCACAGACCCGTCGCCAGCACAATGGCAGTAGCGGCCACGACGGCGAAGGCGAGGTTCCCGTAGCCCTGGAACCGGCCCGCCACGATCGGCGAGTATCCGAGCGTGGTGTCGATCTGCAGCCGGCCACCCATCACGATGTCGACGATCTGCACGAGCCAGTTGAGGCCGGCCAGCGCCAACGCCGGGGCCAGCGGGTGCCACCGCCGCAGCGTCCAGGCCGCCCCGGCCAGGGCGGTTGCGACGCCGAACACGGCCAAGGTGTATCCGGTCAGCCCGAGCCGGTCGTAGGGCACCAGGCCGGCGAGGAAGGTCACGACCGGCACGGCCAGCACGACCATGGCGACGAAGGCGACCGCCGTCGCCAGGCGGGGACGGCGCTTCACGAGGGCGCCGATGGCGACGGCGTAGATCACCACCTGCAACACCACATAGGTGACGCTCACCGGTCCCACGGTGCGGTTGCGGAACACGGCGATGGTGTTGGCGTCGGCCAGGCTGGTGGACGTGGCGTGGTCGTAGGCGGCGCCACCGTTCGCCGTCACGGCGGTGCCGTTCATGGCGCTGGGCACGGCGACGCCGAGGGCGTCGAGCACCGTGACGCCGACGTCGGGCAGCGTCACGTACCCGTCGCGGCGCGTCGTGGCGCTGCGGGCCAGGCCCGTGCCGAGGCCGGGGCCGGCGGCGCCGAACACGGTGAGCGCGGCGGCGTCGCCCGGCGCCACCGGCGCCACGACGAGCACGAGGTCGCGTGCCAGGTCGACTCGAGCCAGGATGCCGGCCAGGTCGGCCTGGCCCGGCTCCACCAGCACGACGCGGGACTCGGCCCACACCCGTTCGAAGGCGCTGACGGGCTCAGCCGGGGAGACGGCTCCGTGGGCGACGCGGCCGGCGCGGTCCATGAGCGCCAGGGCGGCGTCCGGCCCCCCCACCACACCCGTGGCCAGGCCGGCGTCGGCGAGGGCGTCGCCCAACGCCCCCGGCTCGGCCCCGAACAGGCGGTCGTCGGCGTCGCGCCGGGCGGCCGCCACCTCCTCGGCCGGCACCTGAACGCCGCCGTCGGGCGTGGCCGCGACGTGGCCGGCGTCGGCCGCATCGAGGCTGGCCCGGTTGCCGGCGCCGATCGTGACGTAGCCGTCGGCCCGGGTCGTGACGGCGTCGGCGGTGCGGATGCTGAGCGAAGCCACCGACCCGGCCGCGAACAGCTGCTCGAGCGGTCCGGGGACGCCCTCGGCTACGGCTGCCCACTGCAGGCCCGGGTACGACACGATGAGCACCTTGTCGGCGCGCGCCGGCGCGGCGTCGGCCGATGTCGGCACGAGCGCGGTGAAGGCCACCAGGGCCACGGGCGCCAGGGCCCAGCGGTGCATCAGCGGTCCAGCGTCGCGCGGTAGACGTCGATCACCTGGTCGATGGCACCCTCACGGTCGACCCACGCCTCGGCCCGCTCCCGCCCGGCGGCAGCCATCCGGCTGGCTCCGTCTGGATCGTCGAGCATCGCCCGCACGGCGCCGGCGAGGGCGGCGGCATCGCCGATCGGGACGACCCGCCCCGTCACGCCGTCCTCGACCAGCTCGGGGGCGAACCCGACGGGCGTGGTGACGACGGGCCGGGCCAGCTCCATGGCCTCCACGAGCACGAGCGGTCCCGACTCCCAGATCGACGGCACGGCCACTACGTCGGCGGCGGCCAGCTCGTCGGCGGCGTTGGCGCTCGGGCCGGCCAACCCCACCACGTTGCCCAGCCGCTCGTTGTCGATACGGCGGCGCAGCCGGTCCTCCTCGGGTCCCTCGCCGACGACGGCGACCCGCGTGCCCTCGAGCAGGGGCGCCGCGTCGAGCAGCGTGTCGAGGCCCTTCTGGCGATGCAGGCGGGCCACGACGACGACGAGCGGGTCGCCGTCGGGCACGCCGAGGGCGGCCCGCACGGCGTGGCGCGAGTGCCGTGCGACGGGCGCCGGACCGACCGGCGGGATCACGACGGCGCCGCCCAAGCGGAGGGCGACGGCGGCCGACGTGGCGATCACGGCGTCGACCCGCCCGGGCAGTGCCGCCTCCAGCCGGCGCTGCCACCGCGCCGCCGGCCCCGCGACCTCGTCGAGCAC
>JBKOXV010000101.1:0-4244 GCA_046725105.1 bacterium
GCATCGACCTGCTCGGGGAGAAGGCCCTGGCCCGAATGCGGCGCAGCGACGTCGGTTTCGTGTTCCAGGCCTTCCACCTGATGGACGAGCTCACTGCCGTGGAGAACGTCGAGTTGCCGGCGCTGCTGGCGGGACGCTCACCGCGGGTGGCACAGCGACGGGCCGAGGAACTGCTCGAGCGGGTCGCGCTCGCCGACCGCGCGGGTTTCCTGCCCTCGGCGCTGTCCGGCGGGCAACGCCAGCGGGTGGCGATCGCCCGGGCGCTGGCCAACGAGCCGCTCGTCGTGCTCGCCGACGAGCCCACCGGCAACCTCGACAGCGCCGCCACTCTCGACGTCTTGCGCCTGTTCGAGCGCCTGCACGAGGCCGGGCAAACGCTGGTCATCGTCACCCACGACGCGCGGATCGCAGCCACGGCCGACAGGCTGATCTCGATGCGCGACGGCGCGTTCGTCGACGAGACCAGGCTGACCGGCGGCACCACGGGCGACCTCGGCGCCCTCGTCGGGCTGGATGGCTGACGATGGGCCGCGTCCGGCTCGTGTTCCGCCTCGCCGCCCGCAACGTGCGGCGGCGCCCGGTCGAAGCCGCGCTCCTGATGCTGGCGATCATGGCGGCCACGACCATGCTGACGCTCGGGCTCGCCCTGCATGGCGTGACCGACGACCCCTACCGGCGCACCCGGGGGGCCACGGCCGGTGCCGACGTCGTCGCCAGCGTCGGCCCACTCGAGGCCACGTCGGGGCGTGCAGTGCCGGTCGATCTGGCCAGGCTGCAGGCGCTGACCGACGTGCCTGGCGTTGTCGACCACAGCGGGCCGTACCCGGCGACCACGGCGGAGCTCGAGGCAGATGGCGTTCGCACTGAGGTGTGGGCAGTGGGGCGCGACTCCGCAGAGGTGTCGGTCGACCAACCCGAGCTGACCCAGGGCAGCTGGGTGGAAGACGGCGGCGTGGTGATCGAAGCGGCATTCGCCGACGCACTCGACGTCGGCGCCGGGGACCACGTCACCCTGAACGGCCGCTCGTTCCGGGTCGTCGGTGTGGCGGTGACCGCCGCGGCGTCGTACACGGACGTGTGCTTCGGCCATCCGGCTTGCAAGTTCTTCATCGGCTCGGGACCCGATCCGCTGCGTCAAGGCCCGCCGCCTGCGCCGGCGGATGGGCAGACCGTGAGCGTCGATGTCGATCCACCGCCGGTCGACGCCGGCCTGGTCTGGCTCACCCAAACCGACGCCCGCGATCTCGCCCCCGCCTATGGAGCCCTGTCCTACGTCATGAACCTGAAGCTGGCCGACCCCGCCCAAGCGCCGGCGTTCGTCGACGCGCACTCCCCGACCGGCTGGGACGCGCTCTTCCTGGCGTCGTGGCAGGACATCCGCGAAACGTACGGCGAGTTCGCGCGGGGCGCGCAGGAGGCCCTCGTGACGTTCAGCTCACTGCTCACGCTGCTCGCCGTGGCCAGCGTCGCTGTCCTCGTCGGCGGCCGGATGGCCGACCAGACCCGACGTGTCGGGCTGCTCAAGGCAGTCGGCGCCACTCCCGGGCTCGTCGCGGTCGTGCTGCTCGCTGAGTACATGGTCCTGGCCCTGCTCGCCGCGGCGGCCGGGCTCGCCGTCGGATGGCTGGCCGCTCCGTCGCTCGGCGATCCCGGCGCCGGCCTCCTCGGCAGCGCCGGCGCACCGTCGCTGACCGTGTCCACGGTCGGCGTGGTCACGGCCGTGGCCCTGGGGGTCGCGGTGCTCGCGACCTTCGTTTCCGCCGTCCGCGCCGCCCGTACCAGCACCGTCCAGCCCCTGGCCGACTCCGCCCGCCGACCCCGCCGTACGCGCTGGCTGATCGCGCTCTCGACGCGGCTGCCCGTGCCCCTGCTCCTCGGCTTGCGGGTGATCGCCCGAAGGCCGCGCCGCGTCCTGTTGGGCGTTGCCAGCATCGCCGTCACGGTCAGCGGGATCGTCGCCGTGCTGGCGGGCCGCGCCGCGATGGCCGCCGATTGGAAAGGACCCCCCAGTCTCGACCCGCAGGCCGACCGGGCGAACCAGGTGCTGCTGGTGATCACGATCATGCTGGTCGCCCTGGCGGCCATCAACTCGATCGTCATCACGTGGGCGGCCGCGCTCGACGCCCGGCACGCTTCGGCGCTGGCCCGCGCCCTTGGCGCGACCCCCGGGGAGGTCAGCGCAGGTCTCTCGGCGGCGCAGGTGCTTCCCGCGTTCGCCGGGGCCGTCCTGGGCGTCGCCGGAGGGCTCGCCCTCTGGGCCGCGATCGGCGACGAGCATGACCCGACGTACTGGCAACTGGTCGCCGTCGTAGCGGGAACCGTGCTCGTGGTAGCGGCGCTCACCACTATTCCCGCTCGCCTCGGCGGCCGCCGGCCTGTGATCCCCATCCTTCAATCCGAGCACGCCTGACGCTCCGGCAGGCAGCGAACGTCGAGCTGCCAACCGATGGCCGCTCGACCACGGATGGTGAGCGACATCAGCTCGGCCAATGATGGCGGGCGTGCCACAAGCACTTCGGGACGTGAGAGGTGGCGGCACGTCCGACGGTCCCCGGGCTGACGAGAGCCAGGCGGCGCGACGGACCGGTGCGATCGTCTGCCTCGCCTGGAAAGACGACCTCATGACACTTATCCCTTGCGGTAAGTATTGTCGCGTTATACTTTGCTGTATGGCACAGTATCCGTCTCGGCTTGACGCGGTGTTCGGTGCGCTCTCGGACCAGACCCGCCGTCTCGTGATCGGCGAGCTCGGGCGGGGCCCGGCGAGCGTCGGTGACCTGGCGAGGTCGTCGCCGATGACGCTGCCGTCGTTCATGAAGCACATCCGGATGCTCGAGAGCAGCGGGCTGATCCGCACCGCGAAGGCCGGGCGGGTGCGCACGTGCACGCTCAACCGCGAGCGCCTCGCTGTCGTGGACGGCTGGCTCGCCGAGCAGCGAGCGATCTGGGAGGGCCGCACCGACCGGCTCGAGCAGTTCGTCACCACCCCTCAGGAGCCGTCGTGAACCCCGACCTCGATCTCAGCCTCGACCGGATCATCCGCGCCCCCCGCTCGGTCGTGTGGGATGCATGGACTGATCCGGCGAGCCTCGCTTCGTGGTGGCTGCCCGCGCCGACGCAGTGTCGCGTCGAACAGCTCGACACCGTCCCGGGCGGCGCGTTCGTGACATCGATGAGCGATGACGGGATCGAGTTCGTGCCCCACCTCGACGCCTGCTTTCTCGCCGTCGAGGCGGGCGAGCGCATCGTGTTCACCAACGCGGTCGACAGTCGATGGCGGCCGGCAGCGCCCGAGCCGGTGCCGATGACCGCAGAGATCATCATGCGCGACCATCCCGACGGCACCGACTATCGGGTGATCGTGCGGCACCGCGACCCGGCAGCGCGCGCCCGTCACCAGCAGCTTGGCTTCTTCGACGGGTGGGGGACCGTCACCGAGCAGCTCGGCCGGCTCGTCGAGCGATAGGACGATTCCCGATGCGGCTCACACTCACACAGTTCGTCACCCTCGACGGCGTCTACCAGGGACCTGGATCGCCCGACGAAGACTCCAGCGACGGCTTCACCCGCGGCGGCTGGATGGTGCCCCACCTGGACGAGACGTTCATCAACCGGGCCGCCGCCTGGCTTGCCGAGGCCGATGCCCTGCTGCTTGGCCGCCGCACCTACGAGGCGTTCGCCGACGCGTGGCCCCACGTCACCGATCCCGACGACCCGTTCACCGAACGGATGAACGGCCTCCCGAAGTACGTCGCCTCGCACACGCTGACCCACGCAACCTGGTTGCCGAGCACGATCCTGGGCGGCGACATCGCTGCGCAGGTCGCGCAGCTCAAAGCCCGGCCGGGACGCGAGCTCCAGCTGCACGGGTCCGCCCGACTCGCGCAAACTCTGCTAGCCGCCGGCTTGATCGACGAACTCCGCCTGGTCGTCACCCCCACCGTGCTCGGACAAGGACGACGACTCTTCCCAACGGAAGGCCCAGCCGTCGGCATGCGCGTCACCCACAACAGCACGACACCTGGCGGCCTCACGATTCTCGTGCTCGAAACGACGAGCACCGCCGAGTTCGCCACCTACGGAGGGGTCCGCTCCGTGAACCCATCAGCCACAACCGACCGATGACCCCGAAGTGCTCGAGTCGAAGTGTTCGACCGTCAACGACGCAGAGTCCAGAGGCGAGGTGTCCGCTCGAGTCCCGTTGCTGATGGCCATCCGGAACAGACTCGCCCTCGCCCTCCG
The DNA here is from genome assembly GCA_046725105.1 of bacterium. Classification (GTDB taxonomy): domain Bacteria; phylum Actinomycetota; class Acidimicrobiia; order Acidimicrobiales; family Ilumatobacteraceae; genus DASXAI01. Next base: position 4,243 of record JBKOXV010000101.1, read on the forward strand.
GG
>JBKOXV010000219.1:0-9352 GCA_046725105.1 bacterium
CGGCCAAGCCGGACGTCGCCGATGGAGCCCCGCCGACGCACGTGGGTCCTGTGGCCTATGGTCGCCTCCACGTAGCGCATTTACGCTGCGACGGTGGGTGTCCGCGCTGGCGTCATGCTCGCTGTCGGCGCCCTCTTCGCCGCTGTGGGCGTCATCGAGGCGGCGCTGCCGGCGGCCGAAGCCGTGGTGGTCGGCCCGGTCAAACCGTCGAGCCTCACTGACGGCTTGGCGTGGGCGAACTACTACCGCTCCTTCGGCGAGAACCTGGCCCCGGTGACGCTGGGCAGCTCGCCCGGCCCGCAGAACCACGCCACCTGGCTCGCCAACTACCACCGCGTCGGCGACTGGTACTGCTCGCACTTCGAGGACCCCGCGACCAACCACACCTGGCCGGTCGGCGAGGATCACAACCACAACGTGCTGTTCTGTGGCCCGCCGACGCTGGCCCAGTCAATCGTCGGATGGGTGAACACCCCGTATCACGGCGCCGGCTTCGTCGACCCGAGGACGACGGCCATCAGCTTCGGGTTCGACTACGACACGTCGACGGCCCTCTACACGACGGGGGCGCCGTCGGCCCTGTCCCGGTGGCCGAAGCCCGACGGGGTGCTGCCGTCGCCGGCGTTCGACTTCGGTGAGTCGCCCGACCCCCGCGGCGCCTGTGGCTATCCCCAAGCACCGTTCCCAGTGGGGCGGCCGATCTTCCTCACCCTCCCGGGCAACGAGGCGTTCGGCGGCGCCTCCGTCGTCGGGCCCGGCCTCTCGGGGGCGGTTTGCGCGCTGCACGCCTATCCATTCGAGGCGGGCGCGCCCCTCCTGGATGTGGGCGAGACGACTCGGCAGGTCGCTCTCATCACGCCGGCGCCCTACCAACGGGGTCAGACCTACACGGCAACGGTCGTCATGAACGGCGTCCCGTACCAGTGGTCGTTCCTCGTCGCCGACGTGCCCGCCACGCCGGCCGTGTTCGCCGGCCCCTCCGGCCCCGGGCAGATCACGGTGGCTTGGCCGCCCGCCGATCCGAAGGGCCTGCCGGTCACGAGCTACCGCGTCGACAACCTCACAACGGGAGCCGTCACAACGACGCTCGGCACCAGCGTCACGTTCGACGGCCTCACGCCGGGCCTGGCGTACCAGTTCCGCGTCACGGCCACCAACGACGTCGGCACCAGCGCGCCCGGCGGGGCGGGGGCCACCGCTATCGCCCTCCCGCCGAAACCCACCATCACGGCGGCCGTGAGCGGTACCGCCAGTGGCGTGCTCAGTTGGGCGGCGGCGGCGACGCCGGCGGCACCGATCAGCTCCTACCAGGCGAACCTGGACGGCGGCGCGCCCATCGACGTGGGTGCGCTGACCACCTACCAGTTCACCGGTCTCACGGACGGGCAGACGTACGCGGTGCGAGTCCGGGCCGTGAACGCCGCCGGCGGAGGCGAGTGGTCGGCACCCGTACTGCTGACGCCGGGCCGGCCCACGCAGTCGTTCTACGGTCTCGGCGCACCCGCCCGCGTCTCCGACACGCGCCGAACCGGCGGGCCGCTCGCCGCCGGCACCAGTCGTGCCGTCGACGTGCTGGCGGCCACGGGCGCTCCGCCGGGCGCCGCCGCCGCCATCTCGATGAACCTGACGGCCACCAACGTCCGCGGCGCCGGCTACTTGACGGCGTGGCCGTGCGATCAGGCCCGCCCCGAATCGTCGAGCGTGAACTTCGCCGGTGGCGAACCCGGCGTGCCCAACCACGTCATCGTGCCGGTGGCGGCCGATGGCACAGTCTGTGTCTTCGCCGGCGTGAACGACGCCGACGTCATCGTCGACGTCGACGGCTGGTTCGCGGCGAGCGCCGGTCTCGTACCCGAGACGCCGCACCGGGTGCTCGACACGCGCCCGATCGGCGGCCCGGTGGGTGACGCCGTCGCGGCTGTGGCCCCGCCCGGCGCCGTCGCCGCCGTGCTCAATCTGGCGACGGCCGGAGGCTCGACCAGACCCGGCTTCGTGACCGCCTACCCGTGTGGCGGGCCGGTCCCGCTGGCGTCGAACGTCAACTTCGGCCCGAACCAGACGGTGGCCAACGCCGCCGTCGTCCCGGTGGCGGCGGACGGCACCGTGTGCCTGCACGCCAGCACGCCGACCCACCTCGTGGTCGACGTGGCCGGCTACGTGACAGCCAACTTCGTGCCTACCGGGCCGAGCCGCGCCGTCGACACCCGCGACGGCATCGGCCCGACGGCGGGTATCGACGTCGGCGTAGCCCCGGCGGGCGCGGCGGGCGCCGTGCTGAACGTCACCGCCGCCGGCGGGTCCGTGGCCCCCGGCTACGTCACCGTGTACCCGGCCGACGGGCCCACCCCCGAGACGTCGAACCTGAACTTCGCGGCGGACCAGGTCGTGCCGAACGCCGCCGTGGTGCGGCCCGACGCCGCCGGTCGCGTCCATCTGGCGGCGTCGACGGCGCTGCATCTCGTCGTCGACGTGGCCGGCTACTTCCTTTAGCGCCCTCTCCCCGGTTTCACGCTGGTTTGACGACCTGTGAGGTTCTCAAACCAGCGCGAACGGTCAGGGTTGGGCCCGGAGCTCGCGGCGCAGGATCTTGCCGGTCACCGTCTTGGGCAGCTCGCTGACGAGCTCGACGGTGCGCGGGTACTTGTAAGCGGCCATGCGGTCCTTGCAGAAGCTGATCAGCTCGGCTTCGGTGGCCGACTGGCCGGCCCGCAGGCTCACGAACGCCTTCACCGTCTCGCCCCGGTACTCGTCGGGGATACCGATGACGGCCGCCTCGAGCACGGCCGGGTGCTGGTACAGGACGTCCTCCACCTCCCGTGGCCACACCTTGTAGCCGGCGGCATTGATCATGTCCTTCTTGCGGTCGACGACGTAGTACCAGCCGTCCTGGTCCATGAAGCCGACGTCGCCGGTGTGCAGCTCGCCCCCGGGCAGGGCGTGGGCCGTCTCCTCGGGCTGGCCCCAGTAGCCCGCCACGACCTGCGGTCCGGCCGTGACGAACTCGCCGACCTCGCCGACGGGCACGTCCGTGCCGTCGTCGTCGACGACCCGCACGACCGTGTTGTAGATGGGCACGCCCACCGACAGGGCTCCCGAGGTCGGGTCGACGGGCGCCCGGGCGCCCATCGGCACGGCGTGGGATGGCGACGTCGTCTCGGTGAGGCCGTAGATGTTGTGGATGTAGGAGCCCGCCTCCTTCTCGAATCGCTCCACCACGCTGGGAGCGATCGGCGCGCCGCCGCTGTACACCTTGGTGAGCGACGACAGATCGCGCCCGTCGAAGCTGGGGTCGTTCATCAAGGCGATGAACACGGTGATGGCGCCGACGGTGAATGTCGGGCGATACCGCTCGACGAGATCGAGCACCGCCGCCGGGTCGAAGCGGTGCCCGAGCACGATCGGCATCGGCACCAGGAACGCCACAGTGAGGTGGGCGATGAGGCCGGTGATGTGGAAGAGAGGCGCCACGCCGAGCACGGTGTCGTCGACCGTGAGCGACATCCAGTCGCGGTAGGCCGTCGAGTTGAACACCACGTTGCCGTGGGTGTTCATCGCCCCCTTGGGCGGTCCCGTGGTGCCCGAGGTGTAGGTCAGGAAGGCGACGTCGTCGGCGCCCAACACCACGCTGGGGAGCGGTTCGCCGGCGTGCTCGGCGATCATCGTGAGCAGGTCGAAGGTGCCATCCGGCACCGTCTTCCGTGACGACGCCAACAGGGCCGGCGGCTCGCCGTCGAGGTAGTCGAGCTCGCTGGTGGTGATGCCGAGCCGGACCGGCGTGGTGCCGGTGGCCACGAGCGGGCCGGCGGTCTCCTCCCACAACGACTCGAGCGTCACGAGCACCGCCGCCCCCGAGTCGGCCAGGAGGTATTCGAGCTCCCGCGTCTTGTTCATGGGGTTGACCGACACCATGATCCCGCCCGCCTTCCAGGTGGCCAGCATGGCGAGCACGAACTGCGGCACGTTCTGGAGGTAGACGGCCAGCCGGTCGCCGGGCCCGAAGCCGTTGGCGAGCAGGCCGGCGGCGAGGGCGTCCGACGCCCCATCAGCCTCCGCCATCGTGATCGACCGGTCGAAGTAGTGGATCAACGGCCGATCGGGATGGGCGGCGGCGGCGGCTCGGAACATGGACAGGGCGTCACTGAACTCGGGCGTGATATCGGCCGGTTGGCCGGCGTCATAGCGCACCAGCCAGGGTCGATCCTGGTACGTGCTCACGTGACCGGGAGGGGGTTCACTCGCCGTCGGCGGCGCGCGCCATCACCGTGCCGTCCAGGTAGTACCGGCGGTGCCAGATGCCGGTCTGGGCCTCGGTGTCGATCGGCATCCGCCACGTCGTGACCACGGAGGCCCGCAGCGGCACGGCCAGGAGAGCCCGGGGCTGATCGATGGTGGCCTCCACGTAGGCGTCGGCGGCGTCCTTGTCGACGTAGCGATAGGCGATCCGGCGGTAGAGATCGCGCCACACGTCGTCGTCACCCACGTCGTGCACGAGCCGGGCCGAACCCTGCGCCGTGACCTTCCGGTACGGGAGCGGTTCCTCGTCGATCGACAACCCCACCCGGGGATCGCGGCGCAGGTTGGCGAGGAACGCCGAGGGACCCCGGGGCGTGAAGAAGATCTCGCCGTCGCGGTGGATGAACCAGATGGGAACGACGCGGGGCATCCCGTCGGGGTCGACGGTGGCGAGGCGCAGCAAGTGCCCGGGCTCGTCGAGGAAGGCGGCGACCTCGGCAGCGGTCATGACGGGCATGTCCACACCCTCCTAGAAGAGGTCCCAGTAGGACTCCCGCTCACGCATCTGGGCCACCGTCTCCTCGAGGATGACGCGGCCCGAGCGCATCACGTAGACGCGGTCGATGATCCGCAGGGCCTGGGCCACGTTCTGCTCGAGGAGGAGCACCGCCAAGCCCTCCGTGTCGGCCAGGAGGCGCACGGTGTCGAAGATGTTCTGCACGACGCTGGGTGCCAGACCGAGCGACGGCTCGTCGAGCATCAGCAGCTTCGGTCCCGACATGAGCGCCAGGCCGAGGCTCACCATCCGCTGCTGGCCGCCCGACAGCGTGCCGGCCAGCTGCGTGGTGCGCTCGCGCAGGATGGGGAAGAGCTCGTACACGAGCTCGAGGCGCTTCGCCCGCTTGCTGTTGTCGGCGATGTTGGCCCCACCGAGCAGCAGGTTGTCGAGCACGGTCAGATCGCCGAAGACGAAGCGCTCCGACGGGATGAGCGCCATCCCCGACCGCACGTTGGCCTTCGAACCGGCCCGGGTGACGTCGCGCCCGCCGTACAGGATCTTCCCGCCCTGCGACGGGTTGGTGCCGAGGATGGCCTTGATGGTGGTCGTCTTCCCGCTGCCGTTGTGGCCGAGGACGCCGACGACCTCGCCCTCGTACACGTGGATGTCGACGTCGAAGACGACCCGCTTGCGGCCCCAGCCCGCCTGCAGGCCCGAGACGTCGAGCATGGGGATCCGGCCGTCGCCGTTGAACGCCGACAGGTCGCCGCGGACGGCCTGGGCCTGGGCCTGCGCCTCAGACTGATCCAAAGTAGGCCTCCGCGAGCTCCGCCGAGCTGGTCAGCTCGTCGATCGTGCCCTGGGCGGTGATGCGACCCAGCTCCATGAAATACGTGTGGTCGGCGAGGCGGCCGACGACGTGCAGGTTGTGTTCGACGATGCACACGGTGCGGCCCTGCTCGCGGACCGCCTCCACCAGGTCGAGCATCGTGTCGACCCACTTGGTGTCGATGCCCGACGCCGGCTCGTCGAGAAGCAGCACCTCGGCTTCGGTGGCCAAGGCCCGGGCCAGCGACACCAGCTTGGTCTGGCCGTAGCTCAGGGCGCCGGCGGGCGCTTCGGCGAAGTCGGTCATGCCCACGAAGGCCAGCCACTCCATCGCCTTGTCGCGGGTGACCCGCTCGCCGCGGGTCGCCGCCGTCCCGCCCAAGGTCAGCTTGGCGAGGTTCTCACCCGGCTGGTGCTGGACGGCGAGCATCACGTTCTGGAGACACGAGATGCGGTTGAAGAGCCGCACGTCCTGGAACGACCGGACCAGCCCCAGACGGGCCACCTTGTCCGGCGACAGGCCCACCAGTTCGGTGCCGTTCAGCGTGACGCTGCCCGAGTCGGGACGGATGAAGCCGGTGAGGAGGTTGAAGACCGTGGTCTTGCCGGCGCCGTTGGGCCCCACCAGCGCGGTGATGGTGCCCTTGCGCAGATCGAGGTCGAGGCTGTCGGCGGCCACGATGCCACCGAAGCGCTTCGAGATGCCCCGGGCCTCGAGCACGACGGGCGCGTGTTGCCAGACGTCTTCCCGGACGCGCTCACGGGCCCGCTCGGCGTCGTCGATCTCGACCGAGCCGGGCTGGTGGACGTGGACGCCGGGTTTCGGCTCCCACATCTCACCCATCTCCAGCCGCAGCTCGGCCGGCTTACCGCGGCGGATGCGGCGCCACAGCGAGAACCCCTCTGGGAGCACGCCCTGCGGGCGCAGCAGCATCAGCAGGACGAGGGCCACGCCGTAGATGATCAGCTGCAGCAGGCTGGCCGTGGCCGGTTCGATCTTCACCCACCGGCGCAGCAGCGGCTCGAGAAGGGTCACGGCGGCGGCTCCCACGATCGATCCGACGAGGTTGGCCATGCCGCCGAAGATCACGATGGCGAACAGCGTGAGAGCGAAGGAGAACCCGTACACGCTGGGCGTGGCCAGCTGCAGCCAGCCCGAGTAAAATGCCCCGGCCAAGCCGGCCAGCCCGGCGGTGATGCCGAACACGGCGACCTTGTAGGCGAAGACATTCTTGCCGAGCGCCTGCGTGGCCAGACCGTCCTCCCGGATGCCCTTCAACACCCGGCCGAAGGCCGACTCGCCCAGCCGGCGGCAGACGGCATACGTGACGAGCATCAGCGCGAGCGTCGGGATCACCCAGTCGCTCGGGCGTTGCATCGTCCAGCCGAAGATGTCGGCCTTGGGGATGCCGATGAGGCCGTAGGTGCCGCCCAACTCCGGGAACGTCGTGAAGACGCCGATGATCACCGACGAGATGGCCAGCGTGAGCAAGATGAGGTACTCGACGGACAGCTTCAGGGCGGGAAGAGCCACGATGGTGCCGGCGACGAAGGCCAGGATCATCCCGAGGAGCGCCGTGGGCAGGAAGTTCCACCCGTGCGTCATGACGAGATACCCCATCGTGTATCCGCCGATGGCGCCGAAGGCGGCATGGGCCACCGAGACCTGACCGGCGTAGCCGAGCAGCAGGTTCAGCGACAGGGCGAAGGCGGCGTAGATGAGGATCTGATCGAGGTAGTTGAGCCAGATCTGCACGCGTGCCCCCTCAGATCCGTGCCAGCTTGGCCCGCACCCACGCCACCGGATCGGTGCTGCGGAGCGACTGCCACGACAGGTAGATGACGAGGACCACGAAGACCGCCGTCTGGGTCCACCGGACCGAAAGCCAGATGGACGCGTACTGCTCGAGCAGGCTGACGGCGACGCCCGTGAAGAAGACACGGATGGGCGAGCTGGCCGTCCCGGCGAGGAACGCCACCACGAAGGCGAAGATCACCGGCTTGAACCCCATGGCCGGATCGATCGTGAACTGCAGCCCGTACCAGAACGCCGCCAGGCCGCACAGCAGGGTACCGATGAAGAAGCAGATCAGGTAGATCTGGCGCGAATCGATGCCGATCGTTCGGGCCAGCTCGGGGTTGGCCCGGGTGGCCTTGATCGCCCGGCCGAGTGGCGTGTAGCGGAGCAGGAGGGCGAGCGCCAGGACGCAGCCGAAGCTGGAGACCGCCTGCCACACGTCGAAGTTGAGGAAGTTGACCTTCCAGATGCTGTAGGCGATCTGGTCGGGGCCGAGCAGGTTCTGGCTGGACGAGCTCCAGAACAGCCGGATGAGGTTCTCGCCGGCGATCGTGATGCCGAGCGAGGCGACGAAGATCGCCAGCAGCGCGGTGGCACCGGCGCGGTCGGCCAGAGGGCGGTAGACGAACCGCTCGATGCCCGTCCCGACGAACGCCACGAGGACGACGCCGAGCATCGATGCGAACCAGAACGGCATGCCGCCGACCCGGTCGACGAACGTGTAGGCCATGTAGGCCGCCAGCGTGTACGTGAAGGCGTAGGCGAAGTGGAACCGGCCGGTGACGCCGAGGATCAGGGCGAAGCCCACGCCCAAGATGCCGTAGGCCGCCCCTCGGAAGATTCCGTTCGCTGTGAGCTGGGCGACCGTCTCGGCGTCGAACACTGCAAAGAGCAAGCGACAGTCTCCTTGAACGAGCGGGGGACTCCCGAGGCGAGCCGGGAGTCCCCGTTCGACGGGTGGTCAGGACGTCTTGTAGTCGGCGCCGCCGATGTCGAAGAACGCCTTGGCCGTGACCTTGCCGCCCTTGTACTCGAAGACGCCCATGCCCCGTTTGATCACCGAGTGGGTCTTCGGGTCGAGGGTGTAGGTGCCGACCGTGTTGGCGTCGCCGCCGTACACGCTGACGACGGTGAGGTTCTCCTGGAGCGCCTGGTCGAGCTGGGCGCCGTCGTTGATGTCGCCGCCCTTCTTCAGCACGCGGCGGATGACCTCCCACAGGACCAGCGTGTTCTCGTAGAAGTTGGCGGCGTAGAAGTCGGGGTCGTCGCTGTACTTCTTCTTGAACTCAGAGAGGAACAGCTTGGCCAGCGGGCTGATCGGGTTGGCGGAGTCGAAGTAGTCGTACGCAAAGGTCCACCCGACCTTGTCGTAGGCACCCTTCGACGCGTTGACGCCATCGGGCGTGAACTCGAAGCCCAGGATGGTGGCCTTGAGGCCGGCCGTCTGCGACTGGTTCACGAAGGAGCCCGGGTCCTGGCCGTAGGCGCCGAGCAGGAGGATGTCCGGCTCGTTGGCCTTGAGCTTGGGGAAGACGGCGCTGAAGTCCTGCGTGCCGACCGGGAAGAGCTCGTACAGGCCGTTGTGCGTGTACCCGCCTTCGGTGATCTTCTGCAGGACGTCCTTCTTGATGATGCCGTTGTTCGGCTCCCCGATGTCCCATCCGGTGAGACCGATGGTCTTGGCGTTGGGATAGGTGGCCTTCGTCCACTTGAACAGGCCGGGCAGCACGTCGTTGGGCGTGATGGCGCGCGTGCCCCAGAAGTACGGCTGGCCTTGACCGAAGATGCTCGTGCCGCCACCGCCGTCGAGGGTGAACATCTTGTACTGGGCCGCGCCGGCGAGCATGGCGCCGAGGTCGTCGACGTACGACGCCAGCTTGGCCGGGTACTTGGCCTCGCCGAGCTCCGTGATGGCCTGCTGCCCGGCGGCGGCGTCACCCGACTTGTGGTCGTAGTACTTCACTTGGAAGTCGGGCCCGCCCGCCGCCTTGATG
>JBKOXV010000203.1:0-8291 GCA_046725105.1 bacterium
ATCAGACGGGGACGCCGCCGTTCTTCGTCGTCACCCACGCGCCGCCGCAGGACGTTCGCCTCGAACGAGAGCTCGGGATGCGCTTCACCTTCGTCGCCGATCTGGCCACTGCGGTCGACCAGGCTCGGGCCGCCGCGACGCATGGTGACGTCGTGATCATGGGCGGCGGCGACGTTATCGGCCAGGCGCTCGAACAGGGTCTCGTCGACGAGCTGCGCATCCACCTCGCGCCGATGCTGCTCGGTGGGGGGACGCCGCTCTTCAAACCCGGCACGCGTCAGATGTACCGCCAACGCGACGTTCGCCTGTCGAAGAACGCGGTCCACCTCGCCTACGAGCGCGTGTAAATCGAGGGCCACACGCCGCCGGCACTCCACTCGAGCGCGGACGGATGCACACGCGCACAGCGCGGACCACCGCAGTCGGTGAGAGCGAGTCGAGGCCGCACGAAGCTCTCGGATGACGGCTGGCGACGTCGTAGCCTCTGGTGGTTGACCCGTCCGCACGGCACCCGGGCGCGCTACAACCGCCGGCCCGACCCGTGCCGCTGCGATCGGTGCCGGGCCGCCAACGCCGCCTACAGACGCCACCACCGCGACCCGGCCCGCTACGTCGTCACCGGACGCCAGGCCGTCGAGCCGCATCCCCGGCCAGCCCCGCCGCGTTCCTTGTTCGGCTGACGCTGGAGTCCGTCACGGTGTCGACTGGGCGCCTGTGGTGACGCCGACCGCACCGCCCAGCTCGCCCGCGTCCTCTCACACGTGCTCGTCCAGCTCCTCCCGCCGGCCCCGGCCGACTTTGAGATGCCGCTCGCCCTCCTCGAGGAGCCCGAATTCAGCCCGTAGCCCGACCCGGGCGGTTGATCGTCGGTCCGTTCCTCGAGCGCGGATATTCGCCGCGCCACAAGTTCGCCACAAGTTGTCAAAAGACGTGCTGGTGACGGTGAGTCGGCCTGTAAGCGGGGTTCTGTGACAGCGCCGGAGCGCTGCCGGTGGCCATCCATCTGTGCGGCCTACCCGGGGGTCTCCCTTGCGGGACGGGCGGGCGACCCGTGCCCCCTGCTCGGCCTTGCTCCAGGTGGGGGTTGCCAGCCGCCCGGGTCGCCCCGGACGCTGGTGCGCTCTTACCGCACCGTTTCACCCTTGCCTGTGACCGGCGCACCGGTCCATCGGCGGTCTGTTCTCTGTTGCCCGATCCGACAGGTCACCCCGTCCTGGCTCTCGCCAGCACCTTGCCCTGTGGAGCCCCGACTTTCCTCGGCCCGATCAACGCCGGGCCGCGGCCACCCGGCCGACTCACCGTCGCTCCATCGTACCGACGTCTCGGAATTCCACCCAGGCGGTGGAAAAGCGTCACCTCGGCGCAAAACCGCTCTACGACGCCGGCGGCACGTAGACGTACGAGTTCGGCCCGAGAGGGCTCCACGTCTCCTCGGTGCCGGCGATGGCGACCTCGGTGGCCTCGAGCAAGCCGAACGACGACGGCACCTGCGAGACCGGTACGGCCTGGTTAGCCGGCGTCGTCGTGGTGGTGGCCCCCTGGACCGTGGTGGACGTCGTCGTGGTGGCGGCTGCTTCCTCCTCTGGCAGGGGCGGGAGGATAGTGAACGTCGGGATCGACGCGGCGGCGATGGCGGCGTGGCGCGCCTCGACACCGCCCACCGACATGACCTGGCTCCGCACCGAGGGCACCGTGAGCGTTCCCACAAACGACTGGAAGGTGCTGGCGGCCACGTTCTCCAGCCCGTAGACGAACCAGGCGAAGTCGCTCGGCTGGTTGCCGGCGTCGGCGATGGCCTTCAACGCTGGGTCGATGATCTTGGCCTGGAGGGCCGAGTTCGGCTCCGTGAACGGTGTGCCGCCGACGTCGCGTGTGGCTTCCTCGAAGAAGATGGCGTGCTCGGCGTGCTGGTTGCGGAACAACCGCAGGGTGGTAGCGGCGTCAGGAGAGATGACGTTCAGGCCGAGCACCTTGTCGTAGGTCCCGATGAGGCTGTGCTCGAGCGACGACGCCGTGCGCAGGAGGACCTCGTTGGTGATGGTCTGCGTGGGCAGCGCCGTCGTGGTGGCAGCCGCGCCCGCCTGGGGCACCTGCGGCGCCGGACGGTCGGGAGCGCACGCCGCCACCAGGGCAGCCACCGCCACCGAGAACCCACCGACGACGAGCACGTGCCGGCGGCTGACGCCGTCGTCTTCGAGGAATGGATCCGTGGTCGTCATGACTCCACGATCGGGTACTGGGCCGGCGTGAAGGCGGCCGCCGTCGACTCGAACGACGGGAGGTAGGCGGTGGCCACCGCGCCCAGCTTCTGGCCGATCACCACGGCGTGGCGGGCCTCGGTGGGCAGGATCGACCCGACGAGGTACGCCGGGTTGGTGGCGATGAGGTCGGCCAGGGCGGCCGTGTAGCTCGAGGCCGCCGCCGTTTCGAGGTCGAGGAGCACGAGGAGGACGGCCTGCTCGGACGACGCCGCCTGGATGCGCGCGCCGTAGGTGGACACCAACGACTGATTGGTGATGTTGGTGATGGCCTTGCCGCCCATGCCGGCGAAGGACTGGGCGTGATCGCGGTGATGGTTCTGGAAGCGGGCGAGGAACTTGGCGTTGTCGGCGCCGAGCTGGCCGGTGCCGAGGGCCTGGCTGTAGAGGGCGACCAGCGCCAGCTCGACCGAGTTGGCGAACGACATGATGGCGATGTCGGCGGGCTGGGGCGAGGTCGGCGGCAGCGTGGTGGTCGTGGTGGGAGCGGCGCTCGTGGTGGGGGCGACCGTGGTGGTGGCGCCGCTCACGCTGGTCGAGGTCCCGGAGCCTCCGCCCGCGGTACCGGAACTGCCGCCCGTCGTGGTGGGCGACTGCTGCGCCTCAGCCCTGGTGCCCAGTACCGGCACGGCCAGGGCGGCGCCTCCGGCCGCCACGGCCAGGCCGCTGGCGCCGCGCAACAACTGGCGGCGCCCCAGGCGCACTCCGTTGCGTTCCACTCGGTGATCTCCTTCAGGGGCTCGTTCCGCCGGCGCAACCAACCGGGCAACTCTAGAAGTCGAGGGCGGACAGATCAGGAATCCAGCCTGACGCCCTGGTGAGCGCCTCCCGCCAGCGATCGCGGTCGAGGGCCCGGGCCGGTCTGACGGTGGTGCGAGGCGACCAGGTGGCCGCCGCCTCCTCGAGGTCGCGCCACACGCCCACGGCCACGCCGGCAAGGAAGCCGGCGCCCAGCGTGGTGGCGTCGGCCACCGGCGAGACCTCGACGGGCCGGCCCGTGGCGTCCGCCAGGGCCTGCACGAACGTTGCGTTGGCGCTCATGCCGCCGTCGACCCGTAAGGACTCGATGGTTATGCCGGTGTCGGCCTCGGCCGCGTCCACGAGGTCGGCGCCCCGGTGGGCGACGCCCTCGAGCACGGCCCGCACGACCTCGGCCCGGCCGCTGCCGCGCGTCAGCCCCAGCAGCGTTCCCCGCGCCCCGTAGTCCCACGCCGGGGTGCCCAGGCCGAGCAGCGCCGGCACGTAGACGACGCCGCCGGCGTCGTCGCACTGGGCCGCCACGAACTCGCTCTCGGAGGCGGCGTTCAGCAGGCCGAGGTCCTCCACGAGCCAGTCGATGTTGGCGCCGGCGGTCAGCATGATCGCTTCGACGCCCCACGTGACCGCACCGCCCTTGGTCCACGCGACGATGGGGTACGTGCCCGCCTTGCCCCGTGCCGCCGTGGCGGGCGTCGCCTCGCCGGTGCAGAGGTCGAGCATGCCGCCGGTTCCGAACGTCGCCTTGGCCCGGCCCGGGTAGATGCACGCCTGCCCGACCAGCGACGCCTGCTGGTCGCCGGCCAGGCCGCCGATGGGCGGCCGGCCCGGCAGGGCTCGTGCCGTGCCGATCAGACCGGTGGAGTCGACGAGCGCCGGCATCATGGCCCGGGGCACGCCGAGGGCGTCGAGCACCCGGTCGTCCCAGTCCGATCCGTCCGGCCGCATGAGGCCGGTCACGCCGGCGTTGCTGCGGTCGGTGACGTGGACGGTGCCTCCCGAGACGACCCAGGCCACCCACGTGTCGACCGTTCCGAAGCACAGGTCGCGCCGCCGATCGGGGTCGTAGGTCTGCAGCAGCCACGCCAGCTTGGTGGCCGACTGGTTCGGTGCGAAGCGCAGGCCATGGCCGGCCCACGTGATGCAGTCCATCACCGTGCGCAGGTCCTGCCAGCCGAGCGCCGGCCCGACCGGCGCCCCCGTGGCGCGCTCCCACACGACGGTCGAGGCCCGCTGGTTCGTGATCCCTACGGAGCGCACCGGACCGCCGACGGCGAGCGCCGTCGATGCCACGTCCAGCACCAGGCGGGCGAGCTTGGTGGCGTCGAACTCGACGAGGCCCGGGAACGGCGTCTCGGGCGGGAAGGCGCGGTACTCGACGTGATCGACGCTGGCATCGGCGCGCACGAGGGCGGCCCGGAGGCCGCTGGTGCCGACATCGATGACGAGCACGCTCATCGCGGCCTCCCCGCTCCGCTGCGAGCCGACGCCAGCAGCCCCCCGACGGTGCCGGCCACGATCGACAGCAGCAGGCTCGACAGGTACTTACCCCAGTGCAGGCTCTCGTCGGTGACGATCCGCTTGGCGATCCCGATCAGCTGCACGACGACGTAGACCGCCACGGCGGTGATGATGGCGTTCGTGAGCGGCGCGCCGACCCGCTGCTCGCGCGCCGCCGAGAAGGCGCCGAGGACCAGCCCCAACAGCACGCCGATCACGGAGATCCAGCCGGCCCAGCCGAGGTCGCCCTCGTCGGACGACCCCAGGCCGATCAGGGCGAAGGGCACGGCGATGACGGCGGCCACCACCATGCCCCGCACGACGGCCTGGCGGTCGAGCTCTACTCCGGCCATCGCACCTCCCCGAACGCCGACGGCAACCCCAGCTTGCCCGGATTCAGGATGCCCGACGGATCGAGCGCCCGCTTCAGCCGCGCCAGCACCTCGAAGGCGGGGCCCAGCGCCTCGGGCATGAAGCGGGCCCGATTGAGTCCGACGCCGTGGTGATGGCTGAGCGATCCGCCCGCGGCCAGCACGGCGCGCGTGCCCGCATCCCACAGTGCGACGTATGTGCTGTCGACGGCCTCGGGCGGGGGAGTGGCCGCGAAGGTGAAGTAGACGCAGGCGCCATCCGGATAGCTGTGCGACAGGTGCGCCGACGCGACGAGACAGTCGGGTACGGCGCGCAGCGCCGCCACGGTGGCGTCGTAGATCGCCGGGAGCCGCGCCCATGGTGCGGCCACTTCCATCGTGTCGACGACGTAGCCCTTGCGCGTCAGCGCGTCGAGGGCGCTGACGTCGTTGCGGTGCTCGAGCCACGATCCGACCACGCCGTCGTCGAGGCGCTCGCCGTCACTGCACTCGTGGCCGACCACCGAGCGCGTGGCGGCCACGACGGCGCCGTCGGCCTCGTCCAGCACGAGCAACACGCACGTCGCGCCGTCGCCGCCGTGCGACCGCGCCGACTCGGGGCCGTCGTACAGGCGCAGCACTGCCGGCGTGGCGCCGCGGCGCAGGATGCGCCGGCAGGCGTCGATGCCGGCGGCGAAGCTCGGAAAGCCGAAGGCGGCCCGCCACTCGACCGGCGGCAGGGGACGAACCCGGAGTCGGGCGCCCGTGATCACTCCGAGCGTGCCCTCCGAGCCGACGAACAGGTGGGTGAGGTCGGGTCCGGCGGCTTGGCGCGGGAAGCCACCGGTCGTGATGACGGACCCGTCGGCCAGGACCACGTCGAGGCCCACCACCATGTCTTCGATCTTGCCGTAGCGGGTCGAGTACTGGCCGGCCGAGCGGCAGGCGAGCCAGCCGCCGACGGTCGACAGCTCGATCGACTGGGGCCAGTGGCCGAGCGTGACGCCATGCTCGGCGCGGAGCTCGGCCTCAAGCACATGGCCGAACGTGCCGGCTCGGACATCGGCCACGAGGCTCGTGTCGTCGACGGCGACGATGCCGGCCAGCGCCGTGCCGTCGAGCACCACGCCGCCGAACAGCGGCACGCTGGCGCCGCACACGCCGCTCCGCCCGCCGGCCGGCGTGACGGGCACGCCCGCCTCGTGGCACAGCCGCAGCACGGCGGCCACCTCGGCGGCGTCGGCCGGCCGGCACACGACGGACGCCAGGGCCGGGACTTCGCCGGCCAGCGTCCAGTGCATGGCCAGCGGCCACCAGTCCCGGCTGGCCTCGGCCAGAGCCTCCTCGGCCGTCCGCACCTCGGCGCACACGCCGGCCAGCCGGGTGGCGAGGGGGGCAGCGTCGCGCCAGCCCGTGACCTTGACGTGCGACGACGCCACCGCTCAGGCCCCGAAGGCGGCGTCGACCGCGGCCGGCAGCCCGGCGGCGTCGCGCTCGCGGCCGACGGCTTCGGCATAGGCGTGGACCTGGCGGTCCTGCTCGACCCGCTCCCAGCCGAGCACGGGCGCCAGCAGGCGAGCCACCTCCGGAGCCGCCGCGACCGACGCATCCCGGGCCAGGAGGCGGGCTCGCGTTCGGCGCGACAGCACGTCGTCGAGCGAGACGGCCATCTCGTGCTGGGCGGCGTACACCGCCTCGGCCGCCAGGTAGGGCAGCCCCGGCACCACGGGGCGGCGCAGCGACGGATCGGCGTCGAGCAGGGTCTCGACGAGGACCGCCTCGGACCCGTACCGGCCGGCGAGGTGGGCGGCGGTGCTGGCGTCGTCGGCCGGCTCGACGTAGCCGTCGGCGCCGAGGAGTCGCAACCGCTTCGTGCGGCAGCGGCCCCGCCGGTCGAGGAGGGCCATCACCTCGTCGACGGTGTCGGCCGCCATGCGCCGGTACGTGGTGAGCTTGCCGCCCGTGACGCTGATGACCCGGCTCGGCGACGTCGTGACGCGGTGGCGGCGCGACAGGTCGGCGGTGCGGCCGCCCGCCTGTCGCACGAGGGGCCGGAGCCCGGCCCACGTCCCCACGATGTCGGCTTCGGTGACGCCGGTCGTGATCGAGTGGTTCAGCGCCCGCAGCACGTAGGCGATGTCGTCGGCCGTGCACTGCGGATCGTCGAGCGGCCCGTCGTAGTCAGTGTCCGTGGTGCCGACGTAGGCCTGGTCGCCCCACGGCACGACGAACAGGCTGCGCCGGTCCTTCGGGACGGGGATCACGACGGCGATCTCGTTGCGGACCTTGTCCCACGGCAGGCTGATGTGAATGCCCTTGGCCGGACGGATCGAACCGGGGTGGGCCCCTTCGTCGAGGGCGCGCACGTCGTCGCTCCAGACGCCGGTGGCGTTGACGACGACCGGCGCCGAGATGTCGAAGGAGGCGCCGTCGGCCTCCACGACCGCGCCGGTGACCATGCCGTCGGGGCCCTTACGGAGCCCGGTGACGGTGGCGTAGTTGGCGGCGGCGGCACCGTGGCGGGCGGCGGTGCGGGCCACGGCGAGGCACAGGCGGGCGTCGTCGGCGCGGGCGTCGTAATAGAGGTAGGCCGACGCCAGGCGCTCGGCCGGCATGGTGGGCAGGTAGGCGAGGGCGTCGGCGGCCGAGATCCGTTTGTGGCGCTTGCCGATCCGCAGGCCGCCGGTGAGGTCGTAGCCCCACATGGCCGTGCCGAGGGCGCGGGCGATCTTGGCGTTGACGACGCCGTCGCGGGTCAGGATCGGGATGAGAAAGGGAAGGACCCGCACGAGGTGCGGGGCGTTGTGGCGCAGCCGCTGGCGCTCGGCCAGCGCCTCGTACACCAGCCGGACCTCGCCCTGTTGGAGGTACCGAAGGCCGCCGTGGACCAGCTTCGAGCTCTTCGACGAGGTGCCCGAGGCGAAGTCGCCCTTCTCCACGAGGGCGGTCCGCAGGCCGCGGCTGGCCGCGTCGAGGGCGACGCCGGCACCGGTGATGCCCCCGCCCACCACGACGACGTCGAAGGTCTCGTCGGCCAGACGCGCCAGCATGGCGGCACGACCGAAGGCGACGAGGTCGCGGGCGGGCACCCCTCGCATCCTAGGAGGGGCGTTCGCGCGCCGGCCCGATCACGGAACTTGGTCGCCTGGACGCACTTTCGGGCACCCTGGCGTCCAACTTCTCGTATCTGCACTGGTTTCTTCCTAACAATCGTTGCAGATTGACATCGAGTGCCGGTAGCGTCCTGGACGTGCGTACACCGGTCGAGCTCACCGAGGCGTTCCGCCGGCGCGGGCTCAAGATCACACCCCAGCGGCAACTGCTGTTCCGCATCCTCCACGAGAACACCGCCCACCCGACGGCCGAGGTCGTCTACGCCGTGGCGGCGGCCGAGATGCCGGCCATCTCGCTCCGCACCGTGTACCAG
>JBKOXV010000098.1:0-4103 GCA_046725105.1 bacterium
GGTCTTGGTGTTGGCCGGCGCGTACTGGTCGTCCTTGACGTCGATCGTGACCTTGCGCCCGTCGATGCCGCCGTTCTCGTTGACGTAGTTGAAGTAGTCGGTCATGCCGTCGTGGATGAGGCCGAAGCCGGCCAGCGGGCCTGACTGGGGCACGCTCTGGAAGAGCTTGATCTCGGTGTCGGTGATGCCCTGCTTCACGTCCCAGTCGGACGGGCAGTTCGAGGTGTCGAGCTTGAAGTCGCCGGCGCCGTTGTAGACCTTCGGGTTGCTGGCATCCTGCCCGTACTTGCCGCTGCCCGGACCCGGGATCACCGGACCCTGTGCCGCGGCGGCACCAGTGGTACTGCTGGCGGCCCCGGTTGTGGTCGTGGCGGCCGCCGCCGTCGTGGCCGCCGATGTGGCCGCGGCGCTCGTCGCCGCGGCCGTCGTGGCCGCGGTGCCACCCTCCTTGTTGTCGCCCCCGCACGCCGCCGCCACGAGACCGAGCGACACCACGAGCGTGGTGGGAATGACGAGTCGCTTCCTTCTCATTCGGTACTCCCCCTAGTGGTTGTTGAAGTGAGATCGGATGTGGATGGCTCGGTGACCAGCTCCGGGAACGGCGACGGCGGTGCCTCTTCCACCACCACCTCGGCGTGGTCCTTCGGGAGCCAGGACGGGTTGGGAATGACCCGGACGAACCGGGCCTTGATGCGCCGGATGCCGTCCATGACGCCGCCGGGCAGGATGAAGACGAAGATCAGCAGTAGGACGCCGTAGATCACCCCCGAGATGGCGCCGGCGCCCGGCCGGCCCTCCAGGAACGAGATGTTCTCGCTCCACTGGACGGCGTAGTACGGCACGAACACGTAGACCAGCGCGCCGGGGACGGCACCGGCGATCGTGGCCACCCCGCCGATCACGAGGGCGACGACGAGGAAGATCGCCAGTTCGATGCCGAACCTCGTGTCGGTGGCCTGTGGCTGCTGGATCATCAGCAGCGAGCCGGCTACGCCGGCGATGGCGGCGCTCAGGCCGAACGTGAGCGTCTTGTAGAGGGCCGGGTTGACGCCGGCCGTGGCGGCGCTGGTCTGGTTGTCGCGCAGGGCGATGACGGCTCGGCCGACCCGGCTCCGTATGAGGTTGCGAGCCAGGACGAACATCACGACGGCGATGGCGAGGATGACGAAGTAGCGGTACGCGACCGCTCCGAATCGGTCTCTCGCATCCCACGGCGTCCAATCGGGCGGGACGAGCTTGTCGGGGGCCTGCTTGCCGTTGGGACCGCCGGTGAGGCTCTCGTACTTGATGACGAGCGTCGGGAACACCGTGGCCACGGCCAACGTCACGACGGCCAGGTACAGGCCCCGTATTCGCAACGCTGGGAGTCCGACCAGCAACCCCACGAAGAAGGTGATGGCGAACGCCACCGGGAGGGTGGCGAAGTACGACCAGTCGTGGTCGGCAACCAGGATGACCGTCGTGTAGGCGCCGATGCCGACGAAGGCACTGTGACCCAACGAGATCTGGCCGGAGAAGCCGATCACCAGGTTCAGGGCCATGATGGCCACGGCGTAGGCCACCACCTGGGAGTACTGGTCGATGCGGGCCGGCTTGTCGGCGAACCACGGGATGTAGATGAGCGCCGCCGCCGCCAGCACGATGCCGACGGCGCGATAGGCGCGGTGCGCCGGGGTGCGCTGGGTCAACGTGAGGAGCGCCATCAGACGCGCTCCACCCGCTTGGAGCCGAACAGGCCGTTGGGTTTCAGCAACAGCACGACGATGATGACGAGGAGCGCCCCGCCGAGGGCGAGCTCGCTGCCGATGATGTCGATGTAGCCCCCGATCATCGTCTCGGCCAGACCGATGATCAGTCCACCGACCACGGCGCCCGGGAGGCTGTCGAGACCGCCGAGGGTCGCGGCGGCGAACGAGTAGATGAGCACGGCGCCCATGAAGCTCGGCGTCAGGAAGGTCTTGTGAGCGATGAGGCAGCCGGCCAGCGTTCCGACCGCCGCCGCCAGCGCCCAGCCGAACTGGATGGTGCGACCAATGTGGATGCCGACCAGCCGGCTCGACTCGAGGTTCGACGACACGGACCGGAAGGCGAGGCCGATCTTCGTGAGCCGCAGCAACAGCATCACCAGCACCATCACGGCGAGGATGACGAGCCACGAGTAGATGTTCTCGTAGAAGAAGCGCACGTCGAGGAAGTCGAAGAAGCTGTTGCGGGGGAAGGGCGTGTCGAAGGCGTACGGATCGGCGCCCCAGATCACCGTGGCCAGCGCCCCCAAGATGAGGAACCACGCCAGCGTGACGATGACGATGGCGAGGTGGTTGCTCGGGTCGAAGGGCCGGATGAAAAGGCGCTCGATGGCCGCGCCCCCGGCCGCCGAGACGAGCATGGCCAGCGCGATGCCGAGCCAGACGGGCATCCCGTGGTCGGCGATGAAGACGTAGGCGATGAACGTGCCGAACATCGCCATGTTGCCCTGGGCGAAGTTCACCACGCCGGTGGCCTTGTAGATCAGGACCAACGACAAGGCCATCGCGGCGTAGATGAACCCGTTGTTGAGGGCGTCGACGGTGCGCTGGAAGAACAGGCGGAAGCCGTCGGTGGCGATGGCCCAGATCGAGAAGGCGACGACGATGGCGAGCACGACGCCGAGGTTCCGGACCTTCTGGGAGCCGAAGCGCTCCAGTGCGGCGTAGCCCTCCCTGATCGCCTTGTTGGCGTGTTCGGTGTCGAGTGCAGCCACGACCCTCCTCCCTCTCAGTACCCCAGGTAGGCGCGCCGGACGGCGTCGTTGGTGCGCATTTCCTCGGACGAGCCGGACAGCACGATCTGGCCCGCTTCCAGGACATAGGCGCGGTGGGCGATCTCGAAGGCCACGTTGGCGTTCTGTTCGACGAGCAGCATCGTGATCCCCTCGTCCACGTTGAAGGCACCCAGCCGGCGGAACAAGTCCTGCACGATGATCGGCGCCAAGCCGAGCGACGGTTCGTCGAGCAGGAGCAGGCGCGGCCGGCCCATGAGGGCGCGGGCGATGGCGAGCATCTGCTGCTCGCCGCCGCTGAGGCTGCCGGCCAGCAGGTTGCGCCGATCGGCGAGCCGGGGGAACACTTCGAACCACCGGTCGATGTCGGCGCTCACCGACCGGTCGTGCCGGACATAGGCGCCGACCTCGAGGTTGTCGCGGACGCTCAGGTCCGGGAACGTGCCGCGCCCTTGCGGCACGTGCGCCACGCCCCGACGCACCACCTCGGTGGTCGAGCGCCCCGCCAGCGACGTGCCGTCGAGCTCGATGGTGCCGCGCGTGGCGATCATCTGGCAGATGGCCCGCAGCGTCGTGGTCTTACCGGCGCCGTTGGCGCCGAGGATGACGACGACCTCGCCCTGCTCGACTCGGAAGTCGATGCCATGCAGCACCTGGACGGGTCCGTAGCCGCCCCACAGACCTTTCACATCGAGGAGAGCGGTGCGCACCGGCGCCGCCGTGCTCATGCGGCCGTCCCGAGGTAGGCCTCGATCACGCGAGGATCGCGCTGGACGTCGGCCGGCGAACCGTCGGCGATCTTGCTGCCGAAGTCGAGCGCGACGACTCGGTCGGAGATGCCCATCACCATCGCCATGTGGTGCTCGACGAGGAGGACCGTGAGCGAGTAGCGCTGGCGCAGCTCGCGTATGAGCTGCGCCAGCTCGTCGACCTCGGCGTGGGTCAGGCCACTGGCCGGCTCGTCGAGCATCAGCAGCCGGGGTCGGCCGGCGAGGGCTCTCGCCAGTTCGATCCGCTTGAGCGTGCCGAACGGCAGGCCGACGGCCCGTTGGAAGGCCAGATCGGCCAAGCCGAGCTCAGTCAGCAGTGCGTAGGCCCGGCGCGACATGTCGCGGTTCTCGCGGTGCACGCCGATGCGCAACGGGGCGGTGATGAAGTTGACCTTGCCCTTCGAGTGGGCCCCGAGCATCACGTTCTCGAGCACCGTGAGCCCGGGCCACAGCGCCAGGTTCTGGAACGTCCGCATGATCCCGAGGCGGGAGATGGTGTCCGCCCGCGCCTTCAGGAGGTTGTGCCCGGCGAAGTCGATCCGCCCTCGCGTCGGTTGGTAGATGCGGCTGATGAC
>JBKOXV010000260.1:0-3897 GCA_046725105.1 bacterium
GGTCTGGTGGGAGCGGTTCCAGCGCCTGTCGGCGAGTCCGAGCGCGCTCTACGCGCAAGAGCAGGTCTTCCGCGAGATGGACATTCGTCAGCTTCTGCCGGCGATCAGCGTTCCGACGCTCGTCCTGCATCGGGCCGAAGACGTGATCGAGCCGGTTGGGGCGGGCCGCTATCTGGCGCGAGTAATAGTCGGCGCCGAGTACGTGGAGCTGGCGGGCGCCGATCACTTTCCGTGGGCGGGAGACCAGAACTCGCTGATCAAAGAGGTCGAGCGGTTCGTCGGCATGGTCGTCCGAGACGAGCAGGAGACGTTCGATCGCGTCCTCGCGACGATCATGTTCACCGACATCGTCGACTCGACCGCCCAGGCCGCGGCGATGGGCGACCACCAGTGGCGTGACCTTCGCACGCAGCACGATCGGGTCACGCGCGCTCAGCTGGCCCGATTCCGAGGGCGCGAGATCCAGAGCCTCGGGGACGGCTATCTCGCCGCGTTCGACGGGCCCGCCCGGGCGGTGCGATGCGCTCGGGCGATCTGCGAGTCGATGGGCCGACAGGGGGTCGAGCTTCGGGCTGGGCTGCACACGGGCGAGGTCGAGCCGCACGGGAACGAGCTCTCGGGAATCGCCGTCACGATCGGGTCGCGCATCGCCGCGCTGGCCGGCGCCGGCGAGATCCTCGTCTCCTCCACCGTCAAGGACCTCGTCGTGGGTTCGGCCCTCACGTTCGCCGATCGTGGTGTCCACAACCTGAAGGGCGTCCCGGACTCCTGGCACCTCTACGCGCTGGCGAGCTGAACGGTCTCCGCAGGTAGTCGTGCGGGCGGCCTCGACCCGTGTTCTTGACCCTGGGGGCGACCGGTCGCGTACCGTCGTCGGCATGACGCCGGAGGAGATCGCCGACCTCGTACACCTGCGCCGGGCGCGCGACCTCATGGACCGCGAGTACGCGCGGCCCCTCGATGTCCCGGCCATGGCGCGTGCCGCGCACATGTCGCCCGCCCATTTCTCGCGCAAGTTCCGCGCCGCATATGGCGAGACGCCCTACACCTATCTCATGACGCGACGTATCGAGCGGGCGAAAGCCCATCTGCGTCAGGGGATGTCGGTCACCGACACCTGCGTCGCTGTGGGTTGCACGTCGCTCGGCTCGTTCAGTTCGCGCTTCACCGAGATCGTCGGCGAGACGCCGTCGCAGTACCGCGCGCGCGATCACCGCGACCTCGAACTCGTTCCCTCGTGCGTGAGCATGGTCGCGACCCGACCGCGGCGTACCACGGTCACGGTCTGAGCGCTGCCGACCTGGGCAGACGGGTCTTCTCCGAACGGAGGGACACCGAAGCACCGCACGCCCGCCCCGCCCCGACATCGAGCAGGATCGGAGAAGCCCGCGCCGGGTCGGTGCTCCTACGGTGGTCGCATGACAGTCACCGTCTCCGCAATGTTCATCCCTGTCCACGACCCCGACGCCGCGCTCGGCTTCTACCGCGACGCGCTCGGCCTCGAGGTCCGGAACGACGTCGCGTCCGACGGCTTCCGCTGGGTCACCGTCGGCGCCCCGGGGCAGGACGTCGACATCGTCCTGTTCCAGCCGCACGGGGGACTTTCGCAGGCCGAGGGTGACGCCCTCCTGTCGCTCGTGACGCAGGGTTCGCTGCAGGCTGCGATCTTCCGCTCCGACGACCTCGACACCACGTTCGAGAAGGTCCGGGCATCGGGCGCCGAGGTGCTGCAGGAACCGGCGGCCCAGCCCTGGGGCGCGCGCGACTGCGCGTTCCGAGACCCCTCGGGCAACCTCGTCCGCATCGCGCAGGCCTGACCGCCGTCGGCGTGACCGGGTGGGTTCAGAGATCCAAGCCCCCGAGGACTTCGCCGAGCGCGGGTGGATCACGTTTCCCCTCCGCATCGCCGAGGTGCGCTCGGTCCGCCATCCTGGGGGAGTACCCGAGACTTTCGGCGACGCCGACGGAGACCGCGAAGGCAGCCCCGGCTAACAGATGGAGACACGATGAGCACGGCCACGAGGAAGAACACGCAGTCGCCTGCGCTGCACGGTGCGGACAGCCACGAGCTGATCCGCGTGCACGGCGCGCGCGTGAACAACCTCAAGGACATCAGCGTCGAGCTCCCGAAGCGCCGGCTGACGGTCTTCACCGGCGTCTCCGGCTCGGGCAAGAGCTCGCTGGTATTCGACACGATCGCCGCGGAGTCACAGCGGATGATCAACGAGACCTACCCCGCCTTCGTGCAGGGCTTCATGCCCACGCTGTCGCGGCCGGAGGTCGACCTGCTGGAGGGCTTGACGACGGCGATCATCGTGGACCAGGAACGGATGGGCTCCAACCCTCGTTCGACCGTCGGCACCGCCACAGACGCCAACGCGATGCTGCGCATCCTCTTCAGCCGGCTCGGGAAGCCGCACATCGGCTCGCCCAACGCGTACTCGTTCAACGTCCCCTCGGTGAAGGCCAGCGGTGCGATCACCATCGAGCGCGGCCCCGGCAAGACGAAGACCGAGAAGGCGACCTTCACCCGCCTCGGCGGCATGTGTCCGCGCTGCGAGGGCATGGGCTCGGTCACCGACTTCGACCTGTCTGCGCTGTACGACGACAGCCTGTCGCTCAACGAGGGCGCGCTCAGGATCCCCGGCTACAGCATGGACGGCTGGTACGGCCGCATCTTCCGCGGCTGCGGCTTCTTCGACCCGGACAAACCGATCCGCAAGTACACCAAGAAAGAGCTGCACGACCTGTTGTACAAGGAGCCGACCAAGATCAAGGTCGAGGGGATCAACCTGACGTACGCGGGACTGATCCCGACGATCCAGAGGTCGTTCCTGTCCAAGGACGTCGAGGCGATGCAGCCGCACATCCGGGCGTTCGTGGAGCGGGCGATCACCTTCACCGCCTGTCCCGACTGCGACGGCACCCGGCTCAGCAAGGAGGCCCGGTCGTCGAAGATCAAGGGGAAGAACATCGCCGACGTCTGCTCGATGCAGATCACCGACCTGGCCGACTGGGTCCGGGAGCTGGACGAGCCGTCGGTTGCCCCGCTGCTCACTGGGCTGCAACACCTCCTCGACGCGTTCGCGGAGATCGGATTGGGCTACCTCTCGCTCGACCGGCCGTCGGGCACCCTGTCCGGGGGGGAGGCGCAGCGCACCAAGATGATCCGCCACCTCGGCTCATCGCTCACCGACGTCACCTACGTCTTCGACGAGCCCACCATCGGCCTGCACCCCCACGACATCGAGCGGATGAACGACCTGCTGCTGCAGCTGCGCGACAAGGGCAACACCGTGCTCGTCGTGGAGCACAAGCCCGAGACGATCGCGATCGCCGACCACGTCGTCGACCTCGGCCCGGGTGCCGGCACGGAGGGCGGCACCGTCTGCTTCGAGGGCACCGTGGAGGGGCTGCGGGCCAGCGACACCATCACCGGCCACCATCTCGACGACCGGGCGACTCTCAAGGAGTCGGTGCGTTCGTCTTCCGGCACGTTGGAGATCCGAGGCGCGTCGACGCACAACCTCCAAGACGTGGACGTCGACATCCCGCTCGGGGTGCTCTGTGTGGTCACAGGCGTCGCCGGCTCCGGCAAGAGCTCGCTGATCCACGGCTCGGTCTCCGGCCGCGACGGTGTGGTGGTGATCGACCAGGGCGCGATCCGCGGTTCGCGACGGAGCAACCCGGCAACATACACCGGCCTGCTCGACCCGATCCGCAAGGCGTTCGCGAAGGCCAACGGCGTGAAGCCGGCGCTGTTCAGTGCCAACTCCGAGGGCGCCTGCCCCACCTGCAACGGCGCCGGCGTCATCTACACGGAGCTGGGCGTGATGGCCACCGTCGAGTCCACCTGCGAGGAGTGCGAGGGGAAGCGGTTCCAGGCAGCCGTGCTGG